>JACQHN010000159.1 GCA_016199015.1 Nitrospira defluvii | reverse complement strand
GTTACCCTTGCGACTGCCTCGGTAGCGACTGGGGTGTCCCGACAACTCCCCAGACAGGACTTGCACCTGTGAGACACACAGCGCCTTTGCACGGCGCACTGAATAATGCGGGCTAGAGGCCTCTTCTTGGGGCGGCCCAAGACTCTGGTGAGATGGACACACAGTATGCTGCCAAAGACTGCCTGACGGTTGCCGCCACCTCCATCGTGCGTGGTTTACATAATAGAGACAGCGGCAAGGCCAACCAGCCGATTGTCCGGCACTGCGGCTAATGCCGGCCGGTGCCCAACGCACGTCTGCCCTCGTCCATTTCAAAACCTGATCTGAGCCGTGAGGGACTGCGTCCTGCTTCAGGCCCCAACAGCCCCGAGCCGGGACCGATCGAAGGGCTGAGAGGAAACGTCGCCGCTCCCAGATCGGGACTTCTTCGCGGAACGAATGAGCTGGGCACTCGATCATGACGGTCACGCGTTCGGTCGAAGTTCGGCGAAACCCGTCCTTCAGACGGAGTTCTCGCGTCGCCCTTCCTCGGAGCCAGCCTGTTGGCCTCTCCCTCTTCTTCGAGAAAGGTATCGACCGGCTCACCACGGTCGCTGACCACCAAATTGCTGGCCATCACTTCTTTCGCCATGGATTCCGCCGTGGGCAATTCGTCGGCGTAGACATCGGTCTCATATTCGGCCGTGGAGGGTGTGGCCAAGGAGGTCCACACGGATTGCCCCGACTCGGTGATGTTAATACTGGTCACGGTCGACAAACCCGGCCGGATCGGATGTTCCCGGAGCTCGTCCGCCGGCAACGCGATACGCACCGGCACACGTTCGACGATGTGAATGAAGTTCCCAGTTGAATTATCCGGAGGCAGCAGGGCGAAGGCGCTCCCACTGCCGGGCACCAAGCCCTCCACGGTGCCATGAAAGGTTTGTTTCGATCCGTAGAGGCTCACGTTCACCAACGCCGGCTGTCCGGGACGCACATGCTGCAGTTCCGTTTCGCGCAAGTTCGCTTCCACCCACAGATGATCCAACGGAACGATCGTCATGAGCGACGCACCAGGTTGGACACGATCCCCCACCTGCGCTTTTCGTTTGGCGACATAGCCTGAGATGGGAGCCCGGATCTGTTGGCGCGCGTACTCCAGATGCGCTTCGATCAGCTGGTGCTTGGCTAAATCGACGGCCGGATGGGCCATGACGGTCGTGCCCCCGATCTGCGCATCGAGCGAGTCGAGTTCCGCCTGCGTCTCCCGCACCTCCGCTTCCAAGCCAGAAATTTTATCCGCCGTATTTTGCAAGATTTGTTTGGATATCGCGCCGCTCGGAGAAGCCCGTTGATACCGTTCCATGTCATGCTCGGCCAAGTCCAAGCGAGCAGTGCGCGACCGCAATTTCTCCGCCAGTTGCTTCCGATTAATAAACAGGGAGGCAATACGCCGAACCTCCTCGCCTAATCGCCCACGGGCTCTTCCCAAAGCGGCATAGGCTTGATGCTCATCCAGCCGAATCATCAAGTCCCCTCGGTTTACAAACTGGGTCTCTTCGGCCAACACCTGGGTCACGATGCCGGAGGCTTGTGCCGCAACCGGGACCAGGTTACCCGTGACATAGGCATTGTCGGTTCGCACCCAAAACCGGTCGTGGGTCCACCAGTAAATCAGATAGCCGATGGTGGCGATCAAGACCAGCACGGCCACTACCAGTAACCGGCGATTCCGGCGCGCGCGAATGGCCTTCGGATGGATGCGATAGGGACCAGCCGGTGGTGGTCCACCAGGAGATTGCGGAGCATGGGACATATCTGCAGTTGTGGTGGTCATAGATTTAGCTCGGGTTGTGTTTCGGTCGTTTCTCAATATCTGGGTTGTGATAACCGCCGCCCAACGATTCGATCAGATCGACCGCCGCAACCAGTTGGTCGCTCTCCAATGCTCTCAACGCATATTCTTGCTCCAGGACCGGATGCCGATGGCGCAGCACCTCTCGATCATCATCAAGACCATTGACGAGTCGTACCTTCGCCAAGCGCCAGTCATCACCCAAAGAGGCCACTAACCGCTTGTGAGAGGCCATGATCTCGCTGGTCGTTTGCCAAGCACTCAGGCTGTCGGCCACTTCCCGCATCGCATCCAGCAAGGTCTCATTGTACAGTTCCACCGCCGCATCGTATTCGGCACGTTGCGCCCCCAATTCTCCGCGCAGCCGGCCGCCTTCGAACCAGGGCATGCGCAATCCCGGCGCGAGGCCATAGGCGAAACTCTGGCCGCTGAACAGAAAGTTGGCCAGCTTGTCGGTCCCCTTGGCTAACGTCAACGCATTGAACCCCACGAACCCGGTCAGATCGATCGTGGGATAGAACTGGGTCTTGGCAACCTTGACCAGTCGCGAGGCGGCATGCGCCCGATAGAGGGCCGACGCCAAATCTGGCCGATGGACGAGTAACCCCATGGACAGATGATCGGGCGCCGCTATCTGACTCGGGACGATGGCGTTCGGCTTGGCAAAGAGAAAGAGATGGGCCGCCTCATCAGGCCCCTTACCGATCAGGCGAGCCAACAAATGACGCTGCACGTCCAACTGATCGCGGATCGCCGCCTGACGCTTGAACGCCGCTTCATAGTCGGCCACCGCGATTTTGACCGGCTGGTCATTATCAAGCCCGAGACGGAATCGAGTCTCCGCAAGTACCTTGAGCTCGCGGCGGATGCCGACGATGGTTTTGACGATCGTCAATTGCTGTTGTAGAGCCTGGCCGCGGAAGTACGCGCGCGCAATGCCGGTGGTCAACCGCAGGCGCACTTCGGCTGTTTCCGCCTCTTCGGCCGCCGCATGCCCTAAGGATGCTTCCAGCATGGCCCGGTTCTTTCCCCAAAAATCGAATTCGTACCGGAAGCTCAACGGGTTGATAATCCCGTACATGATCCTGATGCCCGCCACTTCCGGATTCAGGGCGGCAAATACGCCATGTTGCGAAATGCGCTCATAGGTCAGCGAGGCGTCGGCTTCGAGAAACGGCAACAGCCGCGCGCCTTCCACCTTCACGAGTGATTGCGCCTGCCGCAGCCGGGCGGACGCATGTTTCAATCCGGGGTTATCCTTGAGCGCCTGCTCGATCAGCCCGTTCAGTTCCGAATTACCGAACTGTTCCCACCAGCGGTCCTCCGGCCATTTCTGGAGCCGGCTCGTCACCTCGGCCAGCGTCTCTGTCATTTCAGGCGGTTCGAGATATTGCGCCGGCGGATCGCCTTTCGGGATCCAGGCACAGCTGCCGAAGAACAGCGCGCAGCCGATCCCGAGACTGATCCGCAGCCGGTGCGCCGCCGTTGAACGCGATATCATGGCACCTCCTCAATCAATGCTTCAGCGCGCCTCTCCAGCAGGTCCTCGGCTGGAGTCGGCGCTAACGGCACGTGCGTCGGATGAGCGAACCACACGAAAATGCCCAAACCGATGAACAGAAAACTGGCGACGAAAAAGGCATCGTTGAGGCCGAGAATCGCCGCCTCTTGCTTAATCAACAGTCCAAGCTTGGCTTGGACTTCGGACGGAGACAATCCTGCCGCCCCCAGTTTGGTCGCCAACTGCCCCATCGGGTCGAACGAGATCGACTGCCGTCCTCCAAAGTGATCGGCCAAATGCAATTGATGGAAGTGGATGCGACGAAACAGCACAATGCCTTGGAATGTGATCCCGAATGCGCCGGCGGCGACACGTAACAGATTGGCGACCTCGGCCGCGCGCATCACCAACGGACCGGACAGGCCATGCAGGATCAACACTGTCACGGGCGTAAAGAACGATCCCAAAAATACTCCTTCCACGAGCATCGGCCAGAAGAGTTCCTCATAGGAATGGGGATGGTCATACAAACCCAACCAATAAAAGGTCCAGGCAAACCCCAGACTGTTCAAACAAATCAGCCAGCGTGCATCGATGTATTTGCACAGTATGTGCATGACCGCGATGGCAGGCGCGCCCAGCAACACCAGCGGCAGCAGCGCCAAACCAGCCAGCTTCGACGAATATCCCAGAACCAACTGGATCTGCACGATCAAGAGCGACAACAATCCCTGGATCGAGAAAAAGCCGAGTGTCAGGCTGATGAGGCCGATCACAAAATTGCGATGCATGAACAGTCGAAGATCCAGCGTCGGCTGCCGCTCCCCGAGTTCCCAAATGATGAAACAGGGAAACGCGATGAGGAGGACCACCGCGATGGCCTGGAGAAACGGTGAATCCAACCAATCGAAATCGTTGCCCATGTTGAGCAACGTCTGGAGCCCCAGGAGCAAGACGGCCAGTAGCACAAACCCGACCAGGTCGAAGCGGGAGTACCGGCGCCGAAAACCTCGACCGTACAGCAACGCCCCCAGCGTACCGACAATAACGAGCGTCAGCACAAAATCCAGATAGAACAGAAAGCGCCATCCAAGCATATAGGCGATATAGCCCCCCACCGGCATTCCGATGGTGAAGGGCGTAATGCTGAACAGCCCCCACACGGTGAGCGCCACTGCCTTCAACCGCTTGGGATACTCGTTGAGTAACATCGATTGGGCCAGCGGCAGGGTAATGCCACCGGCAATGCCCTGTACGATGCGAGCGGGAACGAATTGCGCGAGTGTTCGACTGTCGCCGCACAGATACGACGCCACGCTGTACACTATGAAGGCCGCGATCAGAAGGCGGTAATCGCCGATTCGTCCCGACAGGTATCGCGCGAGAGGAAAGCCCAGGGCCAACCCGACCATGAAGTCGGTTTGCGCCCAGGTGAGAAAACTGGGCAGCACCCCGCCCAGATCGCCCGACACGTGCGGCAAGAGGGCGATGTAGGAACCGGCGTTGAACAGCACGACGATGTGCGCCAAACCGAGTACGGCATTGAAGAGCACGAATCGCCATCCATGCAACCGCCTGAGATACACAGCCGCCATCGCCGAACTCCATGACTCAATACGAGGGAGAATAGCCCGGTTGGTCGGACCGGGAATTCGCCGGTTGGGCGGGCACCGCCGCCAGGAC
>JACQHN010000158.1 GCA_016199015.1 Nitrospira defluvii | reverse complement strand
TGATCTCGTGGGCGATCCCGCTGGCGACCTTGCCCAGCGTAGCCAGCCGTTCAGACAACTCCAGCTTTCGCATCTGCCGGATGATCTCCGCCGTTTTTTCTTCCACGCGATGCGTGAGCGCCGCATTGAGCGACTCCAATTCCGATCGCGACGCCTGCAGCTTGTCCGCCATGCGATGCACCGCCACGGCCAAGTCTTCAAACTCATCTCCGGTTTTCAGATCGAGCGGACCGTCGTAGGTGCCCCGGCTGATCGCCTCGACCCCCGTCTTCAAGACCTGAATCGGACGGGCAATTCTCGTCGCCACATATCGCCCGATTGCCCACAACAGTCCCAGCATGACCAGTCCGATCGCCGCCAGATTTCTGAGCTGGTCTCGGATCGGAGCATAACTCTCCACCGGCTGCTGTCTCACGAAAATATGCCAGGTGTTATCCGGCAGGGTGAGACCGGTGATGGGCGCATACCCCACCACCGTGTCGGTTCCGCCATGTCCATCGTCGTCGGCAATACCCCAGCCGGGCTCGGACGAGACGATCATGGTCATGAGCTGGCTGGGAATGCGATGGGCTTGCCGAGGAAGGATCGGACAGACGAGCGGTTCTCCGGCGGCATTGAACAGCATGGCATGTCCGGTTTGTCCGATGCGAATCTGGTTGATCATGCCAAAGAGGGTGTCGAACCGATAGGAGGCTTTGACGGCCCGATGACGGTATGATGCCGGTCGTCAAGGATCGGCACGGCAATGTCGATCGTCTCTTCCGGCGTCCGGAAGGAGCCTTCCTTGGCGGGAATCAACCCGCTGACATACACGTGGTTGATGCCTCCCGAACGGATCGCATTCCACCACGATTCACCGCCGAAGGAATAGTGATCAGGTTCCGAGCTGGCAGCGACCAACGAGCCGTATTGATCGACGATCAAGAGGCCCACGACCTTGTCTCCGCTTCGGACCTTCGTATCGAGGAGAAAGCGTGAGAGTTCCTTGTCCAATAACCGAGCGGCTGCTTCCTTCCCCCGTTCCCAAACTTGGGTTCGCTCCCGAATGAGGGGCTCGATCTGTCCACGATTTGCAGGATAGGCGCGATTGGCCGCCTCGACTGGCTGACGCACGCGGAGAGGAGCCGATCCCAGAAGACGGGCCGCTTGAATTTCGCTCTGGACCAGCATGGTCACCCGATCGGCAGCCTGAACCGCAACCGCCTGCAGGTTGCCACCGATGAGGTCCCGCAGAGATTGCATGCCGGACATGTAGGCGAGGAGGAGGCCGATCAGCAGCGGGATACAGCCCACCAGCACGATGGCCAGCACAATGCGGCCTTTGATGGTGCGAATTGCCATACAAGTATGGCTGATATTCTAAACAACCGATGAACGAAAACGCCACCTGCTCAACTCGTATGGCCCGGCGCTGTTCATGCAGGGTTGCATCCGGCATCTCCCCTCTTCCAACCTGACCACGAACGATCTCACGGCCTCTCGGCCCCCAAAAAGCACAAGGCCCAAAGCTGCCGGGACGCAACATTGGGCCCTGACCGCCAGGATCGCTAGCCTTATTCGAATTGTTCAGCACATACGAAACGTTCTAACACCCTGCCCATCACCTGCGTTACGGTTCATGCGTCGCCTTGCCAACAATCAGTCGTGGTGACTTACGCGGCAGGGTGCAGCGAGGTCGCTCGGTTTCTGGTGAAGCGAAGCCTCAACCGATCCAGAAACAAATAGACGACGGGAGTGGTGTAGAGGGTCAGCACTTGGCTCACGAGGAGACCGCCCACAATCGCAATGCCAAGCGGGCGCCGCAGCTCCGACCCCACTCCCATACCGACAGCCAGGGGAAGCGCGCCCAGCAAGGCCGCCAAGGTCGTCATCATGATCGGCCGAAATCGCAAGAGGCAGGCTTCGTAGATCGCGTCAGCCGGTGACTTGCCTTCTCCCGCCCGTTCACTTTGAAGTGCGAAGTCGATCATCATGATGGCGTTCTTTTTCACGATGCCGATCAGCAGCATGATGCCGATCAAGGCAATCATGGTCAGTTCCGTTTTAAACAGGAGCAGGGCCAGCAGCGCGCCGACTCCCGCGGAGGGCAACGTCGACAAGATCGTGATCGGATGGATATAACTCTCGTACAAAATGCCCAGCACGATATACACCGTGACCAACGCCGCCAGGATCAGCCAGGGCTGGTTTTCGACCGAGGCTCGGAACGCCTTTGCCGCGCCCTGAAACGTGCCGCGCACGCTCGTCGGTAGCCCGATATCCTGCATGGCTTGATCGATCGCCAGCACGGCCTCGCCCAGCGATACGCCCGGAGCCATGTTGAACGAGATCGTCACACAGGGAAACTGGCCCTGGTGATTCACCGATAGAATCGTATTCGCCGGCTCGTATTTGGTGACCGCACTCAACGGCACCTGACCGCCGGTCGGCGCGCGGACATAAATATCGTGGAGTGCGGAGGCATTTTGCCAATATTGCGGCGCCACCTCCATCACCACATGATACTGATTGAGGGCCGTATACATGATCGAGACCTGCCGCTGGCCAAACGCATCATAGAGGGTCTCATCAATGAGTTGGGGGCTCAGCCCCAGCCGTGAGGCCGTGGTCCGATCAAACACCACCAGCGACTGCTGTCCCCTATCCTGCTGGTCGCTGTTGACGTCGACAATTTCCGGGATGTTCCGCAACTTGGACTCCACGATCGGAGCCCAGGTGTTGAGTTCCGGCAAGTCTATGCTCTGCAAGGTGTATTGATACTGCGCGCTGCTCGCCCGACCGCCGATCCGCAGATCCTGAATAGCCTGCAGATAGGTCGGTGCGCCGGGGACTTGGGCGAGCTTCGGACGGAGCCTGCCGATGACCTGATCGGAACTGAGGACCCGCTCTTCAAGCGGCTTCAGTGAGATGAACATCCGCCCGGTATTGGTCGTGCCGGCATGGCCGCCACCACCAGTGAAGCCGGTCACCGTATCGACAGCGGGATCGCTTTTGATGATGTCCACCACTTGGGAAAGTTTCTCGCGCATCGCCTGAAATGAAATGTCCTGCGCGGCCTGAATATTTCCGAACAAACGCCCCGTATCCTGCTGGGGGAAGAATCCTTTTGGCACAATGATATACAAATAGACGGTGAGGGACATGGTGCAGAGCGTCAGCAATAAGATTGTGCGCGGATGGCGAAGCACCCACGCGAGGCTCCTCGCATATCCATGGCGCATCGTTTCGAAGGCCTGCTCGCTCGTGCGATACCACCAGCCATGCGAACCAGTCGGCTCCGATTTCAACACCCGCGCGCAGAGCATCGGAATCGTCGTGAGCGAGACGACCAGGGAGACCAGAATCGCCACCGAGAGCGTCACCGCGAATTCTCGAAACAGCCGCCCGAGCATCCCGCCCATGAGAAAGATGGGGATGAAGACCGCCACCAACGACAACGTCATCGACAGGACCGTGAAGGCGATGTCCTTGGCCCCCCGCAGGGCGGCCTCCATCGGCGGCAGACCCTGCTCGCGATAACGTGTGATGTTTTCGAGCACCAC
>JACQHN010000141.1 GCA_016199015.1 Nitrospira defluvii | reverse complement strand
GGTGGTGGACGATGAGGAGTCGATCCGAAGTCTGCTCCGCACCATGCTGACACAGGCAGGGTACGATGTGGAGGAAGCCGAGGACGGTGGTAAGGCGGTCGAAATCTTGAACAGCGGCGATAATCCATTGATGGTGGATGTGATTATTTGTGATATTCGGATGCCGCGTATCAATGGGGTGGAGGCGATCACGTATTTCCGTGCCCAATATCCTTCATTGCCGGTGATCGTCTTGACAGGGTATCACGATGAGCAGCTGGCCTTCTCTCTGCTCAAACAAGGCGTCGTGGAGCATTTGGAGAAACCGGCGGAGCGGGACCGAATTCTCTCGTCCGTCGCACAAGCCATCGCCCAACGCCGGTTCAGCTTCTATCCTTGATAGGTCCCATGGTTTTCTCAATGACGGCGTATGGCATGGAGATGTACTAGGAGCCTGTCCGACATTGCCCTTTCTACTGTGGCGAACGATCTGCGGCCATCTGCGTCGTTCTCGGCCCGAAAAAATCCTCAATGTATTCCAGCGAATACACCTCCGGTTTTCCCGGGCCTGCGGCCTCGCACTTGGCCGCACCTCCTTCGCCTCGTCACGAACCGCAATGTCGGACAGGCTCCTAGGCCGAGAGTGTGATTGGCCTGGAGCCTCCACGCCGCCAGTCCCTCTCGATACATTCCCGTTTGATTTTCCACCGGCAGCTTCTTAGAATCCTCCGACAAGAACCGTATTACTTGACGAGGAGGATCAGTAGTTATGTGTGAAACCCTTGCCCGCTTGACTCACATCACGCCGTTCCGCCATCTGGTTGCCGGCAGCGTACTGGGCCTGCTGCTCACAGGTTTGTTCCCAGTTTCTCTTGAGGCGGCACGGGGAGGGGGAGGCAAGACCGAGGTATTGCCGGTGCAAAAGGCCGCTCCGGCGGCGGTGTTTATCGAGACTCCAGGCAATGAAGCGGATTTACGACGGCAGCTGCGTGCCAAAAATGGAGTGGTCGAGCTCGGTGCATCAACCCCGAAGGTATTGTTCTCCCAAGCGCCGACCGGTGCCTATGGGTTCATTGTGCCAAAGCTGTTAGGTCTGGCCTTGGTGACACAGAGTCCGGACATCGGCATAGAACGAGTCGCGTCTGCGGCGAACGCCTATGAGATTCATAAACTTGCCGATGGAAGCGGGATGCTGGTGGGCTTTGTGTCAGTCGACCTCATGACCAAGGTGGCGCCCAGCCAACGACCCAAAAATATCCGTCTGTCGCTCCATTCGAACCCGTCGGACAAGGCGACGCATATTGTCGCGGTACCGTTGGTCAAATTGGTGGCTGACCAGATGCCCATTCGACTCGATCCCAAAAACCCCGATGGCCCGGTCATGTTTGACATGGATCTGCAGGGCAGCACGAGCCGCGCGTCGACGCAGGGTGGTCAATAGTTCCTGTCTCCGTGGTGTGGCGATAGCCACGACCAGCCCGGGGGCGCTATTCAGAAACCTTGACCTTAATGGTATCCGTCGCCGTGTCCGCGTCCTTATGGTCGTGATCGGCGATCTTGACCGTGATGGTGTGCTCGCCCTTCGGCACATGGGTAAAGGTTCCCTTGAATCCCTTCTGGTAGGCGCCATCCAAATAGACGTGGGCATGATTGCCCGTGGGCGCATTCAAGATTTCGTAGGTGGTGTCGAACGTATTTGTCACCGTCTCGCCATTGTGAGGAGAGAGGATGCTGATGGTGGTCGTGCCTTCCATGGCACTTCCAGTACTCACGCCCGTTATCGCACCAATGGTCAGGATACAGGCGGAGAGAAACAAACGAGTCATGGAAGCCTCCTATAAATGGTTAGGGGTGGGTATCTTCGAACTGTCGTCGTTTTGGATTCGGTTCTGCCTGGTTCAGCGCCCGTTGTCGCAAGCTCTGTTGCCAGCTCAGAGAGAGAAACGGGCACAGGCTCAAGCGTTCTGCGGCAGCTTGGTCGTTCCGTTCATGGTGCATGATCCGATTCGCGGCTGCGACCGTCCATTCGGGGCAGGGGCGATCGAGGAGTTGTAGCTGTTGATGGACCTCGACTCGTCCCTCTTGCAGGACCCGAAAGTACCAGCCCGTGAAGCCTGTCCGTTCCACCTGAACCGCCAGATCCTCAATGTGCCAACGGCGTGCCAGCTTCCAGCAAGGTTGCCGCGGCTGCGAAATTTGTACGACTGCCGTGCCGACAGAAAACACGTCGCCGATACAGACATCCTCTTCTCTAAGCTGCTCCAACGTGAAGTTCTCACCGAATGCGCCGCCATAGAGTTGATCGGGCGGCAAGATCGTCTGCCAATAGGGCCAGTGTTCAGCCGAATAGGCGCAGACCGCTTTGTCGAGTCCCCCATGATGAAGGAGGTCTGCCTGGCCGTCCCCTTGTAGATTGCGCTGCCCGAGCCAAATCGGTCCCAGCACCGGACATTTGAATATTCCGGACGTCCATGGACGCGGCGCCTGATCGGTAGCGTTGTCGGAATTTTCTGACCGAGGAAGGCCGATCTGAATGGATCGTATGCGCCCAGTCGTCATGCGCGATGCCTCATCTCTTCGATTCTGACGCGTCTCCAGCCCGCGGTTCCTCCGAATCAACCTAGTGTCCTGCCGGAGGATGCGTCAAAGCGTTTGTTCTGATTAGATTGATCACTTCTAGTTATGATATGAAGAGGCCATGGAATTTCGCCATCTTCGGTATTTTCTCGCCGTGGCCGATGCCCTACATTTTACGAAGGCTGCCGAGGGGCTGCCGGTGTCCCAACCGGCCTTATCCGCGCAGGTCAAACAATTGGAGCAGGAAGTCGGGGTGCCGCTGTTCGATCGCGTGGGACGATCGGTCCAATTGACGAGGGCAGGGGCGATCTTTCGGGAGCATGCGCGGCGGGCGCTACGGGAAATGGAATTGGCTCAAGTGGCGATTGCCGAAGCGGAAGGCCTGCAGCGTGGCACCCTCGCGGTCGGCGTGGTCCAAACGGTGAACGCCTATTTGGTCCCCGAGATTGTGTCCCGCTTCTCGACGCTCCATCCACTGGTAGGCCTGAAACTTGACGAGCTGTCCGGTCCCGACATCGAAGCCGGGGTGAGGAGCGGATTACTGGACGTGGGTATTGGATTCGTGCCGGTGGCCTCAGAACGCATCGAGGGCCAGCAGTTGTTCGAGGAAGACTTTGTGGTAATCACCTCGCCACGTCATCGTTTCGCCAAGCGCCGGCATCTGTCCCTTTCGGCCCTAGCGGACGAGTCCTTGATTCTTTTGCCAAGCATCTTCTGTACACGCCGGTTGCTGAATGCGAGTTTTGAGCAGGCCGGTATCCAGCCCAAGATCATCGTGGAAATGAATTCCATTGAAGGCATTCTGGCCACCGTTCGGACAAGCAAGCTGGCGACGATCCTCCCGCGGTTGTCCTTGGGGCTCGAGCGGAACAACGCTCTCCGAGGCATTCCGCTCAAAAACCCGACGCCGCGCCGGGGTATCGGCCTCCTGTGGAAAAAAGGGGGCTATCGAAGCGGTGCCGTGCGGGCGCTGGCCGATCAGGTGAAAACCGTCGTGAAGGAGTACTGGCGGTAAGGACTGTTTCCGGCCAGTTGCCACACCTCGCTGGATGGCTTCAATCGCGCTTACTGGTTCCTTGGCGAAATCGTCGGGATGGCCATGCTTCTCGGACTTGATCTGCGTTCGTATTTTGCCTTGGTACGCTTCCGATCTTCTCCGGCGCTCCGCTTCGATGACCAGCCACTGTGCTGCAGTTTCCTCCGGCGACCATGGTTTATTCAGGGCCTGTAACCTTTGGTATCCTTCCGGCGACTTGAAGAGTGATGGGAACATCAGCTCCTGTGGTCGTGAGGACAGATAGGGTATGATGCGGAGGATCACGATGGGCCGGCAATGGGAATCAGCATCACAGGAGTGCAAGTACTCGTGTCCGATGATATGGAGATTATCGAACGAGTCTTGCGTGGCGAGATCGATCGATTTGCAGACCTGATCACCCGGTATCGGCAACATGTGTTTAAAATTGTGAGCGGCCATGTGCCTGCAGATCAAGCCGCCGAGGTGGCGCATGACGTGTTTGTCCGAGCCTACCGCAGTTTGCCGCGGTTCTCGAAACAGGTTCCCTTCGAGCATTGGCTGTCCCGCCTCGCGGTCCGAACCTGTTACGACTTTTGGCGGGCACGCCGTCGGGCAGATGTGCCCGTGAGTACGTTGACTGCGGACCAGGCGGGGTGGCTCGATCGGGCGCTCGCCGCAGAATCGGATGCCCAGTTTCGTGATCAAGCCGCTTGGCGAGAGACGTTGGAAGTACTGGACTGGGCGCTCGCGCAACTGTCGCCTGAAAATCGCCTGGTCCTGACGCTGGTCTATCTTGAAGGTCGTTCGGTTCGTGAGGCGGCCGACTTGTTGGGCTGGAGCCTGGTCAACGTGAAGGTGCGGTGTCATCGGGTCAGGCAGAAGCTTCGCACATTGTTTCTTCAAGAATGGGAGCGACAACACCATGACCGTACGTCGTAAACCACACACCGAGCAAGTGGAGCGCCTTCTCGCGCAGGCGCACCGCACGCGCCAAGAGGTTGCCGTCGGAGAGAACTGGGCTCATGGGATCATGCGGGTGGTCCGGCAGGACGCCGTCGCACATCCCTATTCCTCCATGCTCGCCTGGGCGGAGCCGTTGGTGTGGCGGGCCGCCGCGGGTGCGGCTCTGGTGGCCGTAGTATTCGCCGGGTCCGTGGTCGCCTATACCAGCCGACAACCCGAGCCGGTCACGGCCATCTGGCTGGAGGAATTCGATGCAGGACCGCCTCTTATCGCAGAATAGTCCGTCGCGGAGTAGGAGCCTATAGACATGTCACGCATCACCCTCTGGTGTGGGCTCGTGGTACTGTTTCTCGCCGGGACGCTGACGGGAGTCGTCGGGACGTCCCTCTATTATCAACATGAGGACGAGCACCGGTGGGACCGGGGACCGGCGGGACGGCAGGAGCGGATCATGACACGACTGACGCAGGAACTGTCGTTGGCTCCCGCTCAACAAGCGGACATTGAACCGATCGTCAAGCGCGCGCATCTCGAGATTTTGCGTCTACGAGTCCAACATCAACCCGACATCGACCGGATTCTCGGTCTGGGCATGGACGAACTCAAGGCGAAGTTGTCGCCGGAGCAGCGGATGAAGCTGGATACATTACATGCCCAGCTTCAGCGGCGCCGGCAAATGACCCGCGACTATCTGCAGCAAGCGCAGGATACAATGGGACGGAAGGACTAGTCGTATGGCTGAGTCGATATCATTCGCCACCACGGTGAAGCGGTGGCTCATCGGATTATCCGCGGCCTGTCTGCTCGCCGTGGGGACCTATGCGCTGATGACCAGATCCGGCGAGGCGCAACCACGGGGTGCGGAGAAGCGTGCGACGAATGGCGCGCGCAGCACGCCGGTCGTGGCAGCCACCGCTAAAACCGGCGACATCAGCATCTACCTGAATGGCCTGGGATCGGTCGTGCCTCTGAATACGGTGACCGTGAAGAGCCGGGTGGAAGGCCAATTGATGCGGGTGTTATTTAAGGAGGGGCAACTGGTTCGCAGCGGCGACTTACTGGCGCAAATCGACCCCCGTCCGTTTGAAGTGCAGCTGACTCAAGCCGAGGGTCAGATGGCCCGCGACCAGGCCCAACTGAAAAATGCGCAATTGGATCTCGAGCGCTATCGGGGCCTCTACAAGCAGAACTTCATTCCCAAACAGCAGCTCGATACCCAAGAGGCGATGGTGCGGCAATCCGAAGGGATCGTCAAGGCCGACCAGGGACAGATCGACAATGCCAAGCTGCAGCTGACCTATTCCAGCATTACGGCTCCGATTAACGGGCGAGTGGGGTTGCGCCTCATGGATGCCGGCAACATCGTGCGCGCGAACGATCCCAACGGGCTGCTGGTCATCACGCAGCTGCAACCTATTACGGTGGTGTTCACGTTCGCGGAAGACAACCTGCCCGCAGTTCTCGAACGGCTCAAGGCCGGGAAACAGCTGACGGTTGAAGCGTTCGATCGCGAACAGAAACGCAAAATCGCCACGGGGACCCTCTTGACCGTCGATAATCAGATCGATCCGACGACCGGTACCGTGCGCCTGAAGGCCGTGTTTCCGAATGACGACAGTGAACTGTTCCCCAACCAGTTTGTGAATGCCCGGCTGCTGTTGGATATCAAACGGGACCTGACTCTGGTGCCGTCCGCGGCAGTCCAACGAGGGCCGAAAGGGACCTTTGTCTACGTGGTGAACAATGAGGATCAGACGGTTGCGGTCCGCACGGTGACGTTGGGTGTCTCGCAGGGGGAAGAGGCCTCGATCGAAACCGGACTGGCTGCAGGCGAGTCGGTGGTGGTGGACGGGATCGAGAAACTACGCGAAGGCAGCAAGGTTGACCTGCGGTCATCGGATAGACCGACACCAGCCAGTGAGAGTGCGCCGGCGCCGGGAGCCGAGCGGATGAAACAAGGGAAGCGGACGTGAACCCTTCGCGGCTCTTCATCCTGCGACCGGTGGCGACGGTCTTGACGATGATCGCGATGCTCCTCGCAGGCGCCGTGGCCTATCGTCAGTTGCCTGTCTCCGCCCTTCCGCAAGTCGATTATCCGACCATTCAGGTGCTGACGTTCTATCCCGGCGCCGGGCCGGACGTCATGACCTCTTCCATCACGGCGCCGCTGGAACGCCAGTTCGGACAGATGCCCGGACTGAATCAAATGACGTCTGCGAGTTCAGGCGGCAGTTCCGTCATCACGCTGCAGTTCAGCCTCGAGATCAACCTGGATGTCGCCGAGCAGGAAGTGCAAGCGGCCATGAATGCGGCGGCGACCTTCCTCCCGCGCGATCTGCCGACCCCGCCGGTCTATAATAAGGTCAATCCGGCGGATGCACCGATCCTGACCCTGGCCTTGACCTCCGCCACCTTGCCCTTGCCGCAAGTGCGTGATCTGGCGGAAACCAGGTTTGCGCAGAAAATCTCGCAGCTTTCTGGTGTGGGTTTGGTCAGCATCAGCGGCGGCCAGCGGCCGGCCGTACGGATCCAAGCCAATCCGCGCGCCTTGGCGGCCTATGGGCTGACGCTGGAAGATCTCCGATTCGTGATCGCCGCCGCCAATGTCAATCAGGCGAAAGGCGGCTTCGACGGCCCTCGCCGGGCCTCGATCATCAATGCGACCGACCAATTATTTGCCGGCAAGGACTATCAGGCCCTGATCGTCGCCTATCGGAACGGCGCCCCGGTTCATCTGTCCGATGTCGCCGACGTGATCGACGATGTCGAGAACACCAAACAGGCCGCCTGGATGAACGAAGGGCCGGCGGTCATCGTCAACATTCAGCGCCAGCCGGGGACGAATGTCATCGAAGTCGTCGATCGGGTTAAGCGGCTGTTGCCGCAATTGCAAGGGACCTTGCCTTCCTCCGTGCAGGTCTCGGTGTTGACCGACCGCACCACCTCGATCCGCGCGACCGTTCGCGATGTGCAGTTCGAGTTGGTGCTTGCGGTGGCGCTCGTCATCCTGGTGATTTTCCTGTTTCTGCGGACGTTACCCGCGACGGTGATTCCGGCGGTGGCGGTGCCGCTGTCGCTCATCGGCACATTCGGACTCATGTACCTGATGGGCTTCAGTTTGAATAACCTGACGTTGATGGCAT
>JACQHN010000142.1 GCA_016199015.1 Nitrospira defluvii | reverse complement strand
TTCGGTACGTTGAGCCTCTGAGCGCGGCGAGAACGCCGCTGGCGGACTTTTTCAGCATCCTGTTAGAGGGCTGGATACCGTGGCATGGGGCACGCACCTCTGCCTATTCTACAAATCCGCCACTGAACTGCGCCAGTTGCTCACCCCCTATTTCCAAGCAGGTCTGGCAGATGGAGAATGTTGCGTGTGGATTACGGGCCCTTCTCTGAGTGAAGAAGAGGCGCGGGACTCACTGCAACGATCTGTGCCGCAGGTCAAAAATTACATCGAGACCGGGCAGTTGGAGATTTTGCCCTACACACAATGGTATGTGGATAATGGAATATTCCGTTCAGATGCGGTCCTCACGGCTTGGTACTCCAAACTACAAAAGGCAACCCACCGGGGCTTTGCTGGATTACGCGTGGCGGGGGATGCGTCCTGGTTGAGTTCTAGCGAGCAGCGACAGGAATTTATCACCTATGAGCAGCGGGTGACCGATTCCGCATCCGCCCAACGGCTGCTCGCGTTGTGTACCTATCCAAGCGCGGCATGGGTTCCCGAAGAAATGCTCCAGGTCATGCAGTGCCACAAATCGGTATTACTTCCTGGGTCCGGAGGCTGGAAAGCCATCGACGTCTGCTGTGCCTGATCATGCCGTAGCCTGGCTCCCGTAGGCGTTGAATCTCAAGAGCTATCCGCAGGCCCAGCGTACAATGAGGCGTCTGATATACTTGCAGCAGTTGATCCGTGGACGGTCCTTTCGGCGCTCGGCGAAATACATCGTTACGTAGGGTCGAAATCTTTCGGCAGGCAATCGCTCCCTGTTCACACGTTCACTAGGTGTCTACCAGGAGATCCACGCATGGCACGGCGCACCGCACAGGTGACCTCGCACGAGAATGGGTCTTCAGGAGATGAGCGAAATCAGGGAATACCCGCAGGAGCCATTGCGGTTCCTGGGCAGACTCCACCCGCCGACCCATCAGTACTCGGGTGTCCGATCAATAAGTGCGATGGTCGTCTGAGGGCCGACGCGTCCGGCTACGATTCCCGCACGGGGTTGGAGCCGATGGTCTGCACGCGGTGCGGGCATCGAGGATTTCGATCCCAGGAGGGTGTGATTCTCTTATTTCGAGGCGGCTATGAATTCAAGTTTAGCTATGGCCCCTCAGTACAGACCATCACGATCGTGTTGAGCTCCGCTGCGGTCAATCTGTGGAGCACCCACGATGTGACGGACGATCAGCTGGCGAAGATTGCCGCAGAGTGGGCCTTGCTGTGTGGCCATACGAGCAGACAGGTTCATTTAGGGATTCCCGCTGAGGAATTCGCCGACTTCTACCTCTACTTCTGCAAACAGTAACACGTCTCTATCTCGGCGACCGACTGGTCAGCCTGCCCCCGAGCTCTTTTCTCCTACGATGTTTTCCTAGGGTGTAGTGGGCTCATCGATTCTTCGTTGGGCGTTGCCGCGAATACGCCTACCATTTCCCCAGCCAGTTCCGGCAGCCCGCATAATACGAAGCGATCGCGATGGCCAGGACGGAAAGAATCTGCATGACATGCTGGACGAGCACACTCGGGTCGATCGTTCGGGTGACGAACAGGACAGCGGCGGCTACTAATGTCACGATGAACGTGGTGCGCTTCGGGCAGAGACTGCCGTCGCGTTTGCTTTGCGCCGCCAGCGCAATCCATACACAGGCCCAGCCGATCGCTCCGACGACGAGTGCAGCGGCGAGATCCGTCATGCCGACCATGAGACTGCTCAATCCCAGCTCGGTCTTGGGGCGGCGCGGCAGTTCGATGCGAATGCGATAGAGTTCTCCGACAGAGAGGGCCAACCAGATGAGGAGGATACCGAGCAGAAAACTGCCGCGTCCCATTTCTTCCGAGAAGAGACGTCGGCGCGCGGAAGGCTGGGCGGCGGCCTTGAGCGGGAGGCCTTGAAAGTGCGGTGTAAAGTCGTAGCCGCACTCGCAGAACTGGACGGCGTCAGGATTGGAGAGTAGACAACGAGGACATTCAAGCGGCATCGGCTCGCTCATTTCACCGCCACACCCATGTTAGAATCGGACGGTGTTTCTGTGCCAAGAGCAGTGGTTGTTTCGGAGGATATTATGACGCACCCGACTCGGTCTTTTCTGTTTGCGTTTCTGGGCGCCTTGTTCGCTGCTACATCCGTCGCGGCCGGCGCCTTCGGAGCGCACGCGCTCAAAACGATCCTGGATCCACCGATGCTCGCGGTATATGAAACCGCAGCACGGTACCAAATGTACCATGCTCTCAGCCTCTTTGTCGTAGCTTGGTTGTGCCGCGAGACTAACAATCGATGGGCCCTGAAAGCCGGTTGGCTGTTGTGCGTCGGGATTCTATTATTCAGCGGCAGCCTGTACATCGTCGCGCTGGCTGGAATCAAGTGGATGGGCGCGCTGACCCCCTTGGGCGGTGTGTCCTTCATCGCCGGATGGATCTGTATCGCCTGGACGGCATGGCGCGCCGAACACGATCAGTGATGGCGGCGTTGCCCAGCGGCCGGTTTTTCTCCCGACTGCGGAAAACAGGACGCGGTACGTTTCCCGGTGATGGAGCCCCAGCCTCCCGCGGTGTTGACGAACGTGCCTTCCAAACGTTGACCTTCCCCTGAAAATAACAGACTGTCTTCCTGGACGCCGGCCCTTGTTTCCCATCGCAGATACACACTGTCGCCAAGCACGATGATTTCCGCAGGACTGGTTGCCGAAGTGGCTCCCGGCGGAGCGAAGATGACGGCGGTCTTTTCTTCGCGATGGTTCTGATGGTTGTGAATCGACCATTGCCAGGTTCCGCACAATCGCACGAGACCTCGCTGCTGTCGCACCTGGTCTTTCCAGTTCAAGAGCCGGAACCATTCACGATGCACGGTTTGAATCGCCCACGTCTCGACCTGAGCAACCGCACCCGCCATGTGTGCGGTCGCATCGCTCGCGCGAATCGGCTCCGCTGCCGTATCCGGCAGCGCTCCCTGAGGATGCACATCCTTGAAGAACGCCAGGAGATGGAGAAGGGAGGGTTCCAGGGGCGTGCCCTCTGTGAACCAGGCCATCTGGGCGTCGATCTGTCGCTGAACTCCTTCCAGTTGTTCAGCGGTGGCGGACGCACCAAGGTCGCGAGCGGCTTGCGCCAGGTGCCACGCCGCAAGCCCCCGCACAAGTTCAGTGGCCGACTGGGTGAGATCGGCGAGGAGGAGTTCTTTGGTCATGGCCGGAGAGAGACCTTTGGCTCCGACCGTCATGGCCGCATCATTCAGGCCCAGGCGTGGGCCGATCACATTCTTGAAGAGGATCAGTGAATCGCCCTGCGCGGAAAGTGATGCCAATTGCGCGGCGGTGGCCCGCATCACCTCTTGAAAGGCCGGAAAGCGATCGGCAAGACTCGGCTGCGCCGGAGGCGGGGTCGCGTCGGCGATGGCCACGGTCCCGCTCATGAGAACGGCCGCGAGAAACAAGAAACCGACAATGACTCGGGTCCGCGCTGAATGGTATGGCATGAGTGAGAACGCTCCAGCTAGGTGCAGAAAGAATGGGGAAGCATCACAGTCTTGCGGCAGGTGATCGTCGGCACGCAGCTTCGACCGTCTGTGTCCCTCACCGATACGTTGTTATGTTCCCTGAAAGGAAGTTTTCAGAAATGCCACGGTGGCATCCCAGGCTTGGGCAGAGGCCGTCTCGTGATAGCCGGCTGGGCGCGTTTCGTCACAGAATGCATGCGACGCGCCAGGATAGGTCTTGATCTCGATCCGTTTGCCCTGGGTCGCTGCGTGACGGAGATACTCCACGTCCTGCTGGGTGGCCCAGGTATCCTGCTCGGCTTGATGGTAGAGCAGGGGGCTCATCATATTGTTCAGCAGGTCGGGGGCAGTGACTTTCCCATAAAATGCGACCGCTGCGCGGAGCCGCTTGCGTTGGCAGGCGAATCGGATGGCAAGAGAGGCGCCCATGCCGAAACCGACGACGCCATGGATGTTGCGCTTGATGTGTTCAAGGGTGTTGAGGTATTCGCAGCAGGTGTTGATGTCCTGGAGCAACAGCTGATCGTTGCACTTAGCCAGGAGCGCTTCCGCGATCTCGGCATTGGCCGTGACCATGCCCCCAAGCCGCCCGTACAACTTCGGAATAATCACCCCGTAGCCTTCGCAGGCCAACCTGGCACCGAGATCTGTGATCTGCGAATTCATGCCCCACCAGTCATGCAACAGCACGATGCCGGGGTAGGCGGTCTTGTCTTGCGGCCAGAATTGGATACATTCCACCTGCACGTCTTTTGTCACCCGCGTCTTAATGTAGGGATCCACCATCGCATCCGTCGCGGTGGGAATCGCCATCCCACTGGGAAAGCGGGCCGTACCGGTTCCGATCTGTTGCAGGGAAAAGGGTGTTGCCTGAGTAGTCATGGGCGAGGGGGTCCTTTCTCGATTGGCGTCTGGCATCCAGCGGCTGTCCGTCGGGTACTATAGGGAGCGCATTTGGGCGTTGTCAATCGAAGCGGCAGCCGGTTTCTTGTGCCATATTGACCGCTCGACGCCGGCTCGTTAGAGTGCGTTGTCAACGATGTCTTACGAACCACTCGCACCCCTCGGGATTGGACTGATCGGGCTCGGCCGCCACGGCAGCCGATACGCCAAACACATCCTGGCTGACCTCCCTGACGCTCGCTTAGTGGCCGTCAGCCGTCGTCGGGCGGGTGAGGGGCACGGGCTGACATCAGCTCCGACCGTGCCGTGCTATCTCGACTATCACGAGTTGATTGCCGACCCCCAGGTGGAGGCGGTCGTAGTCGTCACGCCGCCGGCGCTCAATCGCGACATTTGTCTGGCCGTCGGGCGAGCGAAGAAAGCGTTGTTGGTTGAGAAGCCATTGGCGATCACGGCAGAGGATGCGCGTGCGATCGCGCGAGAGGCGCGACAGGGTGGACGGGTGATGATGACGGCACAGACCTTGCGGTTTGATGCCGCGGTCGTCGCCCTTCGCGAGCGGCAGGCACAGATTGGCGCACTCCAATACCTCAGCGTGGCCAGTCGCATGGAACCGCATGGGCTCACTGAGGAGATCCGGGGGTTCGGCGGCCGCGGCTGTTTGCTCGAAACCGGCATCCATCTGTTGGACTTGGTTCGTGTCCTGACGGGAGATGAGGTTCACGCAGTCTCTTGCGACATGGACATGGTGCCTCCGCAGGGAGCGGAGCGTCGGATTGTCGGCCGGCTCATGACCAGTCGCGGGCTGGTGTGTCTGTTGGATGTGTCCCGGGTATCGTCCGGCCGAATCGGACGGGTCGAGTTGATCGGTACTGAGGGACAGTTGTCCGCGGACTGGTGCGGGCAGCGGGTGGTGCAGGTGTCTGCGTGGCATGACGCCGGGGAATGGCCGATCGCCGCCGCGCCGACCGTTCTCAGCACGCTGCGCGCATTTGTGCGAGCAGTGCGCGAAGGCTTGCCGCCTCCGGTGACCATCGAAGACGGCAAGCGCGCGGTTGAAATAGCCGAAGCCTGTTATGCCTCGGCGCAGCAGGGCGGACGTATCGTCCCGGTCGAGTATGCGTGAATCAGGTTTCAGCGACGATATGCGTATCGGTTTCTTCCACACCTTCGATGGCGTGAATGCGTGTAATCACGACATCCGACAGCGCCCGTTCATCCGCCACATTAATAAACACGAAAATGTCCGGCTGGCCGAAGCACGCGTGAATTTGTTCGACGCCGGCAATACTCTTGAGTGCCGTCAGGACCGACTTGCCTTTTCCTGCCTTGACCTTGATGAGAATGTACGCTTTCGTTGCCATCATGCCTCCTCTAGCTGTGAGTCGTGAAAAACAGTGCGATCGATGCCGCTGGTGTAGATCTGCACGGGATGGTTACTCCGATTTGGCGCCGGGCATCTCCCGACGGCGCTGGGCATAGACTTCCTGAAAGGTCTTGCCCTGTGTGGAAAAGGCGGCGGTACTCTGCTGATACAACTGCGCGAGGATGTCGAAATCCGGTTTGCCGATATTGAACTCCCGGAAGGCGTCACCGAGGCCCGTTTCGCTCCAGGCGTTGGCGGATTGCCCGGCTTCGATCACGGCATCAAAGGTGTCTGCAGACCAGCCGCTCTGTCGAAACGACGCTTCGACTTCCACGGCGCGGGTGCCGAATTTGACGCGATGGGCCTCTGCAAAAAACTGCTGCACCGCCGGGTGGTGGCTTTTCAGGAAAGCCGATTGAAATTGAATGGCGGCTTTGATGATGCCGTTGGCCTGCGGCGTTCCTTCCGGCGGCAAGACGCCCGCATCTTCAAATGTGGCGAGCAGCGCCATGACCGACCCGATGTAGGGTGAGGGCGTCCGCGCCGGTTGGGCGGCCGTTGGCGTTACGGCCAGCGGCGCCGCTGGCCGTGACTGACTCACCACCATCGCGGGGAAGAGCACCGACAACGAGAGTCCCACGACGAGGGGGTGTGACCGGATCGACCGCTTGCGACCGCTTGCGTGAATCCCTGGTCGCGGCTCTACCGTACGAAAGGGAGATGCCGTGCGGCGCCGAGTATCGCTTGGTGATGGCATGGCGGGCATTATACAGATCGGCAGCAGGGCACGCTACCGCATGGAATTGTGGGTTGTCTGACAGAGGTATTAGACGATTGAATTCAGAAGGAGCGGCTGCCTATAATTCGGCCACTGGAGCAGGTTTTCAGACCTCCCATGTCGTCTGACTGTCGGTTCTAGCAGTGTCTTCATGAGGTGACTGTGCTGGCGAATGTCTTGAGTGCGGCGATTGTCGGAGTCGAAGCACACCTGGTCGATGTGGAAGTGGATATTTCGTCCGGACTTCCCCAGTTCTCGATCGTCGGACTTCCTGATGCCACCGTGCGCGAGAGCCGTGACCGAGTCCGCGCCGCGCTCAAGAACAGTGGTTTCCACTTTCCTGTGAAGAAAATTACCGTCAACCTGGCGCCTGCGAATATCAAGAAAGAAGGCGCCGGACTGGACTTGGCCATCGCGCTTGGCATCCTGGCGGCGGAGGAGATCGTGTCGACTGACGCGGTCAAAGGTCATGTGTTTGTGGGAGAACTGTCACTCGATGGCCGTCTGAAACCGATTCCCGGTGCGCTTTCAATCGGCGTGGTGTGTCGCCATCGTCATCGCGTGCTGATCTCGGCCGAGAATGCTGAGGAGGCTGCGCTCGTCGCGGGTACGGAAGTCTTTCCTATCCACACCTTGCCGGAGGCGGTGGAATTCTTGCGCGGAGCCCAGACCATCGCTCCACTGTCGATTGTGCGTGACGGCAGGACCTCCGCCGGGTCGGTCGAGGACGATGACTTTGCCGATGTGAAGGGGCAAGCCCACGCGAAGCGGGCGCTGGAGGTGGCGGC
>JACQHN010000155.1 GCA_016199015.1 Nitrospira defluvii | reverse complement strand
TGGGCGACCTGGTGCAAGCCTTGCCGGGAAGAAATGCCTTCGATGGAGGTCTTATACAAGAACTTTGAGAAGGACGGGTTGGTGATCCTCGCAGTCAGCATCGATCGCGTCACTACGAAGAAGGAAATTCCGCCGTTCGTCAAGGGGCTCAATCTCACGTTCCCCGTGTTGGTCGATTCCTGGGGACAGACCGACAAACGGTACAAGTTGATGGGGGTGCCCGAAACCTACATCATCGACCAGCAAGGGGTCCTTCGCGAAAAAGTGATCGGACCTCGCGATTGGACACGATTGGACAATCTCAAAGTGTTGACACAACTCCTGAAGTCAGGAGAGAAGGCCGCGCGCGCGTCCTCTGTTCAGGATGCTCCTGCGCTGTAAGTGCGACGATGAATCGTTGGTTGTTACTTCCCACGATCGGTGCCGTCATGATGTTCGGGCTCATCACTGCCGACGCCCGCGGGACTGATTCCCTGCCAGCCGTCTCTCCTCTCGCCGTTGTCGATCGCGTTCCCCAGATCGATGAAGAAGCCCCGAACTTCCTCCTGAAGGATTCTGAGGGGTTCAATGTCACGCTGGATCAGTTTCGTGGGAAAGTTGTTCTGCTGAATTTTTGGGCCACCTGGTGTGGGCCCTGCAAAATCGAGATGCCGGCCATGGAGCGATTGTATCGGTCGTTTAGTCGCACAGAGTTTGAGATCCTGGCTGTCTCGACCGACGCTCAGGGTGCGGCCGTCACCCGTCCCTTTCAACAGGAGACAGGCTTTACCTTTCCCGTGCTCCATGACGCCGATTTCCGTATCGGTCTCCGGTATGGCGCACGCCAGCTCCCGATGACGTTTCTCATCGATCGCAAGGGCATCATTCGCAACCGGATTCCCGGCGCGCGTGACTGGAACACGCCGGCGGGGAAACGGCTGGTCGAATCGCTCCTGCAGGGGTCCTAAGCATGACCGAATCCGTGCAGTCGATTTCATTGATTGCTGCCTTTTCCGCAGGATTGCTGTCCTTCGTCTCACCTTGTGTACTGCCGCTGGTTCCCTCGTACATTTCCTACATCACGGGCCTCTCGATCGAACAGCTGACCGATGTGTCCGAGCGAAGCCGGTTTCGGAAAGCGATCATTGTGAACTCGCTGCTGTTTATCGCGGGGTTCTCGACAGTTTTCGTCGCTTTTGGAGCCTCAGCCAGCTTGCTGGGGCAAGTCTTGATTACCTATCAGGAGCATCTGCGGCGGTTCGGCGGGATCGTGGTGATTCTGTTTGGCCTGTACCTGCTCGGTATCCTGAACTTGAATTTTCTCAAAATGGAGCACCGGTATCAATTTCGGAGCCGGCCGGCCGGGTTGCTCGGATCCTTTTTGATCGGCATCGCATTCGCGGCGGGCTGGACTCCCTGCGTGGGTCCTGTTTTGGGGACCATTCTGCTCTATGCCAGTACGACCGAATCGATGCTCAGCGGCGTGGTGTTGCTCACGTTCTACTCGCTGGGACTGGCGCTGCCGTTATTTTTGACGGCACTCGGTGTCGATCGATTTCTCAGTTACTTTAAGGAAGTGCGGGCATACCTCTGGGGTGTGTCCACCGTGAGTGGGGTGCTGCTTATTGTGGTGGGCGTGATGATTTATGCGAACTCGCTGACCATGATCACGAGCTTTCTTGAACGATACGGGATCGGCTGGTATCTCGGACAGTAACTCGGACGTTCCTCTCCCTCCCCGGTGGTCTTTCCCCCCAATGCACAAGGTGTGTAACTTCCTCAGATCCCGGAACACCGGATCTCACGTGTGTGCTCCACGATCGGGATAGGGCGCATGGCTGGCAGGCAAGAAGGCACAACCTACGATGTCGTGATTGTCGGTATGGGTCCAGCTGGTGCAACGGCGGCGACGGCACTCAGCCGCGGCGGCCTGGCCGTGCTCGGGTTCGACAAAGACACGCATCCTCGTTACAAGGTCTGCGGCGGCGGCCTATCGGCACGCATCGCCCAGCTGTTAGATCCTGAATTTCGCTCGGTGGTCGAGCATACGGTGAATGGGGTGCAGTTCGTCTATCGCGGACAAGATCCGATACTCATTGAATCGTCACAACCGATTGCGTATATGGTCATGCGGGATCGCTTTGACCATTATCTCCTCCAGCAAGCGGTTCGTGCCGGGACCGAGATCCGGAATGGTGAAGGGGTGGCCGTCGTCCGTCAGGAATCCGACGGGGTAGAGGTCACCACCGAACGGGGCCGGTACCGCGCAAAGATCGTGATCGGAGCAGACGGAGCCAATAGTGTGGTGGCGCGACACCTCTTCCCAAATCGTTCCCTGTATCGTGCCCCGGCCCTGGAAAGCGAGGTGCCGATCGGAAATGACCGCCACTATCCAGGTCCTTCAACGATCCTTGTTGACGTGGGTGCGGCCCGGCAAGGCTATGGGTGGATCTTTCCAAAACAGGCGTGCCTATCCGTGGGGGTCGGAGAGTTTCGCCGTAAATCGACGAGTCTGCGCACGACATTCGACCGTTTCATACAGGGTGAGCCAGGACTAACCGGACGGACGGTGCCTCGCCCGGTGGGGCATCCGATCCCTGCTTTTTCAGAGAGCGAAGAGGGACGGGGTGAGAAAACGGTGTCTCAGTTCGTCAGTGGCCGGGCATTACTGGTTGGGGATGCGGGCCATTTGGTCGACCCACTGTTTGGTGAAGGCATTTATTATGCGGTTCGTTCTGGGCAACTGGCTGCCCAGGCGATTCTGTCGAATCTTCGCGATCACCGCACGTCGTTGGCAGCCTATGAGGCGGCGCTGGATCGGGACATCGTGCCGGACTTCCGAGTCACCGCTCGCATTGCCAGGGTGATTTACGCTTTTCCACGCTTAGGTTTCAAACTCCTCTGCCGTTATCAGGACGTCGTCCAGTCATACTATGGAGTGCTGCAGGGACGTACCTCTGCCGAACAATTTCTGGCCGATGCAAAGAAACGCCTCAAAGCCTCGGTCAATGACCTGCTACTTGAAGCGTTACACTTGCGGTAGAGCGGTTCAGTACGCGGGGGAGTGGTTCAGTGTCAGCACCATGCGCCGAGCCGGCAGGAGACGAACGGCTGGCGCAGCGACAGGCTTGCTGCGCTAGGCCCGCGCTGGTCGGTTGATGCAGAGATGGAAGAGAAGCTCGAGGACGGTGCCGTGGCCGCAAGTAATTGGGTGGCCGGTTGGGTTTCAGATGTGGGCGCGTCAGCTTTGGCCACGACCGCCGGCGGGGATGAAGAGGGCTTCTTCTCCAGTTTAGCCAACAATCGGCGGCCATCTCCCGCGAATTCACTGTTCGGATATTTCGCTGCTAGGAGCTCGAGCTTCTCCGTCGCCCAATCGTTGGCGCCGAGTTCCTGGTAGGTCAAAGCCAGATAGTACAAGGCCTCCGGCGCCACTTGCTTATCCGGATAGTCCTTCATGATCTGATCAAAGCGATGGGCCGCTGCAAGGTATGAGGCTCGCCGATAGTAGAACTGCCCGACGAACAAGTGGGTCTTAGCCAACCAATCGTGGCAGTCTTCTATACGTTGGAGGGCTTGTCCCTCGTATTTGCTGCCCGG
This sequence comes from Nitrospira defluvii, assembly GCA_016199015.1. Classification (GTDB taxonomy): domain Bacteria; phylum Nitrospirota; class Nitrospiria; order Nitrospirales; family Nitrospiraceae; genus Nitrospira_A; species Nitrospira_A defluvii_B. Next base: position 5,529 of record JACQHN010000155.1, on the reverse strand, counting down.
GAATTCTTTCCGCAACTTCTCGAAGTCGGTAATGGCCTTTTGGATGGGTTCCGGGTCGCGATCGATCGACTTCGCCATCCGGAGGTGGCTCTCCGCCATTCGGAATTGCGCATAGACCGCCAGTTGATGGGCCCGATGCAGCTCGAGGAAATGCTGGTATTCGACGATGGCCTCGGCGTATTCCTCTTTGTCGAAAAAGGCTTCGCCGCGTTTCATGATCACATTCGGGTCGTAGTTCTTTTCGATGGTGTCGCCGAGGAAGATTTGCTCATCAGTGCCGCTGACAGGTTTGCCCTCCGCGGTGGTTTTCGGCTTGCTCGAGCACCCGCTGGCAAAACTGAGCACTGTCACGAGCACGGTGAGGGAAATACACAACCCCCTTGAACGCAAAGGCATCCCACGACTCCTCTATGGCACATGTGTAGATGGCTGATAAGGTCGTAATTACTCAATTTTTCTAGCAGATCGACGAGCGAAAAGCAACGGAATCAGCATCTAGCCCACATTCCTCATGAGCGCTTCTGCTGCAATCGCGGATTCGCGGCTGCGACCAGCCTATCGGCGGGCGGGCTCGCCCCTCGGTCGGTCGACATCCTGTTCAACGATGCCTCCCTTCCTCACGGCTCCGCGCGCCCGTCTCGCGTCTCGACTCCGCAATTTCGCGACGAACCGTCATGAATCATGCGGACTAGTGGTTGACCCTCTTCGGCGCGGGTCCTATAATCGCGCCGCAGCTGGTGAGGCGCGGTCGCACCTCGCAGAAGGCGAACTTCAACGAGACTCCAGTAGGGACCCTGTGACGCGCAGTCGTATTGTCGGAACCGGTTCGTTCGTCCCCTCCAAGGTTGTCGACAACGAGGAGGTGGCAGCGCCTCTTGGATTGGAGCCGAATCAGATCGAGGCATTGACCGGGATACGGACAAGGCATTGGGCGGAGCAGGGACAAGCCTCCTCAGACCTCGCGGTGGTGGCAGGGCAACGGGCCTGCGAGGCCGCAGGACTGGCACCCGAGTCGATCGAAGCGATTGTGGTCTCGACGACCTCTCCGGACAGTGCCTTTCCTTCCACAGCCTGTCATGTTCAACGAGTCTTAGGCACCAAATCGGTCATGGCCTTCGACCTGTCGGCCTCCTGTTCGGGGTTTCTGTATGGACTGTCGATGGCCGACGTCATGATTCGCAGCGGACAGATCCGCTCGTGCTTGGTCATTGCGTCGGAGATCAAGTCGCGCTCCCTCAATCTTTTGGACAAGGAAACAGCTATTCTCTTTGGCGACGGGGCCGGAGCCGTCGTGGTCGCCGGTGAGGACAGTACGAGCCCGGATGCGCCCGGCATACTCGCTGTACGCCTATACGCGGAAGGCTCGGGCCACGGCCTCATCACGATTCCGGCCGGGGGGTCACGAACGCCCAGTAGCCTGGAGGCGGTACGTGCCAAAGAACATACGTTACGGATGCGAGGCAGCGCCGTGTTTCGAACCGCGGTGCGTCGGCTGGAGCAGGCCGTCACCAAGTTGTTGAAGGAGTTTGGCCTGACAGTTGGGGATGTGGCCCATGTCATCGCTCACCAGGCGAATGCACGGATTCTGGAGCAGCTTCGGCGCCGTCTTGGGCTCCCGCACGAGGTGCTGTACTCGGTCATTGAACGGTACGGAAACACGTCATCGGCCTCGCTGCCCATCGCATTGGACCATGCCGTGCGGGCTCAGCGTGTCGCACCGGGGGATCTCCTCTTGCTGGGCGCATTCGGCGGCGGCCTGACGTATGCCACAGGATTGGTGCGCTGGTAATCCCTCTCGGCTAGAAAGGACGCAAGGACGTTATGTTCGGTCTCATTCCTCGGGAAGAAGCTTTTTTCGACTTGTTCAAGAATGCGGCGCACAACATGATCGAAGGGAGTCGCCTCCTGAAGGATATGATGGAAGACTTCCGGAATCCGATTGAGAAAGCCAAACGCATCAAGGATGTCGAACATATCGGGGATGGGATTACCCATGAGATTGCCCGGAAACTCAATCTGACGTTTATCACGCCCATCGATCGAGAGGACATCCATGACCTCGCGAGTGCGCTGGATGACATTTTGGATGTGGTCGAGGCGATCGCCGATCGCTTCATTCTCTACAAGGTGACGGCGCCCTCAGAGCCGGCGATCCGGTTGGCCAACGTGCTCTACCAAGCGTCGGTGGAAGTGGGCGCGACGGTAGATTTGCTCGGCAAGTCGCATCCCGCGGTCATTGAGTGCAGCGTGCGGGTCAATAGTTTAGAAAATGAAGCGGATCGGATCTCCCGCGATGCCATCTCGCTGCTGTTTGAGAAGGAAACGGATCCCATCGCCGTCATTAAATGGAAAGAGATCTACGAGAATTTTGAAGCGGGGACCGATCGGTGTGAAGATGTCGCGAATATCCTTGAGCGCATCGCCCTCAAGCATACGTGAGCGCCTTCCGCGTCTCGTTCGACACTCATCCCAATCAATTTCCAAAGGGTAGGAGCCGGCATGCATGGCTGAACTGAGCGGGCTGTTGTTGGTCGTCGTTATTCTGGCGCTGCTCTTCGATTTTTCCAACGGATGGCATGACAGCGCCAATGCCATCGCGACGGTGGTCTCGACCCGGGTGGTGAGTCCCTCCACAGCGGTGTTGGTGGCGGGTGTGCTGAACGTGGCCGGGGCGTTCATGTCGACGGCAGTCGCCAAGATGGTCGGAACCGGGATCGTCGACCCTCAGTCGGTGACCCAGATGGTGGTGGCCTCGGCGTTGGCCGGCGCGATCGTGTGGAATTTCTTTACCCTGCTGCTAGGTCTTCCGACGAGCTCATCCCATGCGCTCATCGGAGGGTTGGTCGGCGCCGCGCTCACCCACGGCGGGATGGCGGCCGTCAAATTTTCCGGGCTGCGGGCGGTGCTGGAGGCGATGGTCTTGTCGCCGTTTTTTGGCTTCGCCATCGGACTCGTCTTGATGATCGCCTTGAGTTGGATGTTTTTTCGTGTGCCGCGCGCCCTCGCACTTCGACTGTTCTCTCGGCTGCAATTGGTCTCGGCGAGTTTTATGGCCTTCAGCCACGGGGCGAACGATGCCCAGAAAGCCATGGGCATCATCACGCTGGCGCTCGTGTCGGCCGGCGTGCTTCCGACTGCGGAGGTGCCTACGTGGGTGATCGGCTCCTGCGCCTTCGCCATGGGCCTCGGCACGGCGGTAGGCGGTTGGCGAATCGTGCGGACCTTGGGTATGCGAATCGTCAAGCTAGAGCCGGTGCATGGATTTGCGGCTGAGACCGGGGCAGCGGTCGTGTTGTTGGCGACGGCGCATATCGGGCTTCCGGTCAGCACGACTCATACGATCACCTCCACGGTGATGGGTGTGGGGGCGGTGAAACGACTGTCGGCGGTTCGGTGGGGTGTGACAAGACGGATTCTGTCGGCCTGGCTCTTCACCCTGCCGGGGGCCGCGCTCCTCTCGACTCTGTGCTACTTGCTCTTATCAAAACTGCTGTAGGCGATTCCTGCGGCGCCGGCAGTTGAACCACAAAGCGGCTGCCCTTGGGGACATTACCCTCGACCCACACGTGCCCGCTGTGGGCTTCGACGATATGTTTCACAATGGCGAGGCCGAGGCCGGTTCCGCCGAGTTCGCGTGAGCGGGCCTTATCCACCCGATAGAACCGTTCGAACACGCGTGGTCGGTCTGCTGCCGGAATGCCGATCCCCGAGTCTGCCACCACAATCTCGATCATCGGGCGTTGCGCGGTCGTCCGGCTCTGTGCGGCAGGGCGGAGGCTCACGGAGATCCGGCCGTGATCCGGGGTGTATTTCACAGCGTTTTCCAATAAATTGATGAAGACCTGGACGAGGCGTTCCTCATCGCCCTCGACCATCAACAACTCGTCGGGAAATGAGATCTCGATCCTGTGGTGTTTCTTGTCCGCCAGCGGGTTGATCACGGCGACGGTCCGTTCCAGCAAGGCGCGTAGCTCCACAGGCTCGTGCCGGAACAACACCTGTCCGGATTCGATCTGCGAGAGCTGCAGCAAGTCGTCCAGGATCAGATTGAGGCGGTTGCTCTGCCGCATGATGATTTCCAGAAACGCCGTTGCCGTGTTCGGTTCGTCCTTCCCTCCGTCCAACAGCGCTTCCACGTAGCCCTTGATCGAGGTGAGGGGTGTGCGGAGTTCGTGCGAGACGTTCGCCACGAAATCTTTACGGATTTTCTCCAGACGGCGCAGTTCCGTCATGTCGTGAAACACGAACACGGCGCAGGCCTCCTGCTCGCGGCTGCCCCCGGCGATCGACGCTTCGACCCGCAGGCATCGTCCGTTCGGTGACAGGGTGATTTCGCCGCCCTGACCCGAGCGGGTCTGCAGTACCGAGGCCACGATCGCGTTGAGCCCTTCGTGCCGAATGAGCTCTGCATAATGGCGTCCTCGTGATTCCGTGAGTCCCAAGGCGAACATGCGTTCGAGCGCGGGATTCACTTGGACCACGGTGCCCCGATAGTCCAGCACCATGACGCCCTCAACCATCGCGATCAGCATGGCCAAGAGCTGCGCGCGGTCGTCGGAGACTTCCTTGATTTTCGTCTCCAACTGGTCGGTCATGTGGTTAAGCGTCTGGGCGAGTAGCCCGACCTCGTCCGACGAGGAGACAATTAAGCGGACTCCGGGGGTTCCGCCGGCGAGCTGGCGTGCCGCCGCTGCCATTTCCGATAACGGCTTCGTCAGATTGCGCGAGACCCAGAGGCTCAGGGCCATGGCGATGAGAAAGGCCACTCCGAAGGCGGCCGCCAAATCGCGCTGGATGTGCCGTACGCGTTCCTCGATCGAGGTGAGCGGCAACCCGAGTCTGATCACCGGAATGCCCGAGTGTCGTGTGGCAAGATCTGACATGAGGCGCGCGACATAATAGGTGCGTTCGCCGGTGGTGTGACTGGCCCGGATATCCATGCCCCGTCCCGTTGCCAGTGCCTGCGCCACTTCAGGGCGGGAGAGATGGTTATCAACGGCGGCGAGTCCTTCGTCCGGAACGGCGCTGTCGGACAACACGGTTCCATCCTGCCGGATGACGGTGATACGCACCCGGGCCTGTTGACTGAGTTCACGGACGGTCGCGTGCAGCACGAGTGGAGGGACGGTCTGGCCCGACTGATCGAACAGCGGTCTGAGCGACATGACGGCAAGGCCGCCGCGAGCATCCAGCGTGTCGGCGATGCGGTTCAGCTCGGTCTGTTCCACCGAGCGAATGACCAGCCAGCCCGCGGCGACGAGGCCGACGATGACGGCTGCGAGCGTGCCCAGGGCAACTTTCCACCTGATGCCAAGGTTCATGCCGGTCTGTCGGCTTCGCGAAGTTTGTATCCGAGTGATTTGACCGAAATGATGGCGTCGTTCAAGAGCGGGAGTTTTTGCTTGAGCCGGCGCACGTGGACATCGACCGTGCGGGTCGTGCCGTAATAGTCATAGCCCCAGGCGGCATTGAGCAACACGTCGCGGGTGAGCACACGACCGACGTTGCGCAGGAGATGCTCCAGCAGGC
>JACQHN010000024.1 GCA_016199015.1 Nitrospira defluvii | reverse complement strand
GTTCTCAGTAGGGTCCGCTTCGTGGTCTTGTTCTCAAGCGCGACCATGAGCAGTTCATCGTGGCCGTGGGGATAGGCGAATTTGACACAGCCGTCCATGTTGAATTTCAGCGGCGCCGAGAGTATCGAGACGCCAGGTTTGATTTCGATCCCCTCGTCGGTCTGATCCGCGCCTCGTTGTCCAAACTTACTGTAGCAGACGATGTTGACACCCACCTGGTAGACATCCATCTCCTGTACCTTCGCGCCTTTCGGTGCCACATACATCGTGAACCGTGCCATGACGTCCTTCGTGGGCGGGGCCTTGTGGTAGAACGCGACGACGGACATCAGGTTTTGGCCTTTTCCCAGTTTCACACCATATCCGTCCGGAAAGCGGGCTTCCGTCATCTCCAATCCCGCGCCGGCGAAAAACAACGGCTCCCCGTCGCAGGAGACGCTGGGTTTGTCGTTGTTCAGCATGAGAATGTGATGCAGGTAATTCTTCGGGAGTGGCCGGCCGTCCTTCGTGAACACCTCGGATTTATACCCAATCATGTAGGTGTCATCAGGCAATTGAAACACTTTCTTCGGCATGCTGGAGGCCAAGTCGCCGTCGTGGTCGGTCGGTAGATCGATCGGGCCAAACGTGAGGGTGACCGTGTGGTCGTCGATGGTAATTTTGGTGTCGCCCAAACTGGGCATGGTCGGAATGGCGTGATGATCATGGCCGCCATCGGCATAGACCGCACTCGTGAGCCCTAGCAGCATGACCATCGACAGCAGCGCACGATTCATAGCCCCTCCTCGTTGTAACAGACCGGCCGTCCGCGAAGTGTGTGTGAAAAATGTCATGGAAGTGTCGCCCACGCGTTAGGGAGTCGCCGGGGGCGGGGTGAGTCGTTTCCACAGGTAGCTGCCGCCATGTTGCCGGGGCGGGATGTTGTCTCTGGTGCCGACACGCACGTACCACCAGATTCCCTTGGCTTCGGTGCCGTCCTCGGAGATCACGACTTCAAATGCGCCTTCGCGGTCATTACCGGTCTGTTTCCAGGTACCCTGCCAGCGCCGGTCGTTGAAGCTGGTGGTGGAAAACTGTCCTCCTTGCCAGGTATAGGGGCCGTTGCCGTGTGCATCCAGAGTGGCGACGTATTTCTTATTGTCTTCGATTTCAGTCACTTCCCATTCGCCGCTCAAATTGACGCCATTCGGCCCAGGCGCCTGATTGTCGGAGATGCGACGCAGTAAGGTGCCGGGTTCAGCCAGGGCGATGCCCATTCCGGTGTCGGGCTGTCTGGTGGATTCGTGCCAGGCCACGAGGATCCAGCTGCCATCCCGTCGTTCCATGACCCCTGTCTCACGCAGCGGGAGCACCATGCGTTGGGTGAGATCAACGGGGTTGAGGTATCGGATATAGTCCAGTTCCATCGCGAACCAGGCGATATCGCCCTTGCGCCAGAATTTCAGGTAGGTAATGGGAAGCTCCAGTTTGGCGACCGAGGTGAATTCGGTGTGCATGTCGGTGGCCAAGGCCGTCCAACCCACGTATTTGTGTCCGTCGATCGTGTACCCCACGGCGTCGGCGTCGTGCGACATGTATTTCGACATGGTGGGCAGATCCCGGTCCGCGTTCGCCTGCACGATGATGCGCAGGGTGGCTTCCGGATCGAGTGGTTCCTTGGCCGCTGCGAGGGAGCCGACCAGGACGCTCGTGAGGGAACAGATGAAGAGCCAGTGCCGCAACGAGGGGCGGCCGGATCGAGGTTCAACAGGCTGAAAGTGCATAGGTATAAGAGAATATGTGGGTGAAAGCCTCGTGATTTTACGAGGCGATAATTCCGCGAGGCTACCTGGAGCTCGGAGGTGCTGTCAATGTCTATTTGCCGGATCAAGGCTCTCCGTCATAGTGCAGGCGACCACGGTGACGTTGTCGATCCCGCCTTCCTCAAGCGCTGCCGCGATCAGTGCTTGGGTGCAGAGTGGGGGATTGTGTCGATGGGGCAGGACCGTCTGTAAAATGCGCTCGTCGGTCAACATTTTCGTGAGGCCGTCTGAACAGAGCAGCACCAGATCGCCGTTCATCAGGTCACAAGGGAAGATGTCGCTCTCGATGGTTGGGCCGAGTCCCATGGCTCGGGTCAGCACATGGCGGTCTGGGTGGCGAGCGGCCTGCTCAGGAGTGAGGTGTCCGTCGCGGACATGCTCCTCAATTAGCGTATGGTCCCGCGTCAACTGGGTGATGGTCCTCTCTCTAATTAGGTAGGCGCGGCTGTCGCCGACGTTGATCACCAGGAGGCGGCGTGTGGGAAGCAGGAGCAGATGTGCCGCGACTAACGTGGTTCCCATGCCCTGCAACGGCGGGTGGTGGTCGGCGTGAGTGAGGATGGCCGCATGGGCGTGCTCCACCATGGTCGTGAGGCAGAAGGTGGCGCGTTCTTCTTCAGTGGCACTCGATTCAGAGGCGTTCTGCGTCATGGTTGGCGCAAAATTGGCGAGGGTGTCCACCACGAGTCGGCTGGCGACATCTCCTCCTGGGTGGCCTCCCATGCCGTCGGCCACGGCCCACAGGCGGTGACGGTTGTCGACGAGGAACGTATCTTGATTGGTGCGACGGACCAAGCCGCGATCCGTCTGACCATATGCTGTCCATTCCCACATGCCTGGGGTCATTCTCGCTCTATCAGAGAGGAAGCAAGGACTGCGGACCATACCGGGTGATCAGCCGGTCAAACAAGCACTCCGCCAGGGGCTCAAGATTTCGAGTATCCGCGGCATTATATCGAACGAGGAGGTTCAGAGCGGCTGCGTCGCCTGCCCGGTATTGATGCCACAATCGAACCGCTTCCATCCCGTCAAGTTGATGGAGATCGGATTCCCGCGCTATGTCCAACTCGCGTTCGATGTGTTTGAGTCCACCCTGCAATCCCACCCGTCGTGCCGCGAAACACAGATCGAAGTGTGGAATGGAGACCTGTAAGCCCCTAAAGTGAGTTTGCAAGTAGGGGATATCGAAGACGCTGCCGAAGAATGTGATCAATAAATCGGCTTGATCGAGTTCCTCTTGAATCACATCCTTGCTCAGTGAATCACCCCAAATCAGCGTGCTCATGCGGCCATTGCGATAAAGGCCGACGATGGTCACCTGTCCGTCGTGGGCCGAGAGCCCGGTCGTTTCGATGTCGAGGTAGAGCGCCCGCGCCCCGAACGTCCGAAACAGCCTCCAGTGGTCGCGCGCATGCAGGCAGCCGGCAAAGTACCGGGCATTTCGGCGGTCGAGGTGATCTTGCGCCGCGGCGAGGTCGGCATCATACAGGGCTTTGCGCGAAGGCGAAATTCCCGTGAGACGAGACTGCTCACGAAAAGCCGTCCAATCGGCAATGCCCTCTTCCCACAGTCGCCGTTCGGTGGAAGAACCGATGCCTTTGAGATGGACGAACGTTGAGGTCAACATAGAGGTGTCATGACGGAGCCTGTGTCCGATTGTAGTCTTGATTTCAAGGGATAAACAAGTTAGAGTCCGCGACTGGTGCGGAGTTTCGTCACTATTCGGTCGGTATCACTGTGCAGGTGAGGGGGCATGACTACGAATGGAACCGTGAAACGTATCAGGATCAGGGTGGGCGGGGTCCATCTGGATGCAGAGTTGAAAGGGACCCGCACGGCCGAGGAGATTTATCGGGCGCTTCCCGCCGAAGGACCGTTGAATGTGTGGGGGGAAGAGTTCTATTTTAAGATCGCCGGCGTGAAGGACCACCGCGAGACTGCGACAACCCAGGTCAAAGTCGGCGATGTGGCATTCTGGGGAGCCGGCCAGGTGTTGGCGATTTTTTTCGGGCGCACCCCGATGAGTATGGGGGCCGATCCGGTTCCTGCGGATCGGGTCAATGTGGTGGGGCGCGTGGTGGGTGATGCGGCGACCCTGCGTCAGGCGATGAATGCGACCACGATCCGAGTGGAACGGATTGAGCAGGGGCCGACGGTTGGGTAATCGTTCACATCGCGGCAAGGTCATTGATACGGTCTTGCCCGCGGGGAGTATGACGCGATGAGGCTGGCCAAAGAGCGGATTCACCATATGGCCGAGTCGTTGATCGCGCGGTTGCACGAACTCGCATTTCTCGAGGTGACTGGGGATCGGAAAGCGCTTCGAGCGTCGCTGGAACAGGCGATGACAGAAGAACTCGGGGTTGAAGATCGGTTGAATGCTGAAGTGCACCGATTGATGCAGCCGTACGAGCGACAAATCGAGCAGGGGCAAGTGGACTACCAGAAGATGTTCACGATGATCAAGCAGAAGCTGGTACGTGAACGAGGCATCATTCTGTGAAATGTTAAATGATGAATTCTGAATGCTGAATGTCGGCTGACGTCGTCCGCAATTCCTCATTCAGCATTCTACGATCAGAATTGTAACCATCGTGATCAGCGACGACAAAGCCAGCCATCTCGCCCATCTCGTCCTCGGCGCGTTTAAAAAGAGCGCACAGTGCCGACTCACCGAGGACGACGGCAAGGTCTTGCGCGAGATCAAGCGGGTGGTGGCGGCGGAGCTGGCGTTAGAAGCGGAGATCGACAAGAAAGTGCGGGCTCGACTGGCGTCCTATTCCAGGCATATCGTGGAGGGGAGCGCGGAATGGGACGTCATGTATCGGAAAGCGTGTGAGGAAGAACAAAAGAAGCGCGCCAAACCGTAAGGCGTGCGACGAAATATCCCGACGAGGTCATGCCATGAGATGTGCCCTGTTGATTCCTTTATGTGCGGTGCTGCTGTCGTTTCCGGCCTGTACCCATTCCAAACCGAAACCGCTCGTCCCGCTGGATCTCGCGTATGGAGCCAATACGCAGGCTATCGCCCTCAATACACAGGGAACGCAGGCGTTTCAGAGCGGCCAGCTCGCGGAGGCCAAGAACTATTTCGCGCAGACCATCAAAGCGGTTCCGGATTCAGGCCAGGCGCACTACAATTACGCGTTGACCTTGAATGCGTTGGGTGAAACGGATTCGGCCCGTCAGCACTTTATCGAGGCGGCGAATTTGGCCCCCGGTGACAAGGTGATCTGGGACTCTCCGGCGTTGCGTCCTTTTGGAAGTCCTGCAGCGCAAAAGGGACCGCCTACGGAACACCCGTACGGTACGAGGAAGCCGGATATCGGCAGTGGGCCACGCTAGTCGGATGGCGCGAGGCATTCTTTAGCAGGCTGCGGAAAAACTCGATTTTTGCACAATACGCCGCGATCAGCTCACGTGGCGTGTTGGTATCAGAATAGCCCGCAGGATGCGCAAAAAGGCCGTCCAGCAAGGCCGCAGCGAGGT
>JACQHN010000137.1 GCA_016199015.1 Nitrospira defluvii | reverse complement strand
TCCCAGCAGCCGGTTGTTCAAACAGGCGTTGACGGAACGGATGGAAGACAACCTCAAATTGATCTTCCGCTTCCTGGGACTCCTGTTTCCGATCAAGGACATCCACGCCGCCTACTATGGCATGACGTCCGACGAGGCGCGAGTGCGGGACCACGCCATCGAATTTCTCGACTCAGCGCTCCCCGCCACATTGAAACAGCCGCTGATGCCGCTGATCGACCGACGGGCGTCGGAAACGGAGACGAAGGCCGCCGTGTTCCCATCGGGCCGGACCACCCTCATCGACATGCTCACCGCTGTCGTGAAGGGTCCCGATCCCTGGCTCGCGTCCTGCGCGCTGTATGTCGTCGGCGAACAGAAGGTGGCCGTGTCGGAGGAGGTTGTGCATGAAGCCCTGGAGGCATCCGACCGCATGGTTCGCGAGGCCGCCGGGCTGGCCTGGCGCCGGCTGACCGGGTCGGCCGTGCCAATGTGAGCGATGGAGGATCCCGTGTTGACGACGATCGAAAAAGTGCTGCTGTTACAAGGTGTCGATATCTTCCTCGAAACGGAGACCGAGCACCTTGCCAAGGTGGCGGCGATTGCACAGGAAGTCCGCTTTGCGGCGGGCACGATCATTTTCCGGGAAGGCGAGCCTTCGGATGCCCTCTACGTCGTACTGGAGGGCACGGTGTCTCTGCGCAAAGACGGGCTGGAAAAGACAACAGTACGAGAAAAAGAAACCTTCGGCATGTGGGCCTTGCTGGACGAGAGTCCCAGGCTGGTGACCGCCGTAGCGGTAGCCGAGACTCGGGCCCTCAAAATCGAACGGGAATACCTGTACGACGTACTCTCGAGCCATTTCGATATCGTGCGCGGGATTCTGAAGTGTCTGGTCAGGATGATTCGACGATCGTTGGAGAAATGACGATGCGTAATCCCGTGAAAGCCTTCTGCCGCTTATGTCTTTTCGCCATCGGTCTTTCAGCAATGGGGCACCTGCTTGTGGGATGCGAAATCCGCCCCAAACCGTTCGTGCATCTGGTGGAATACCGATCACGCTCTGCCTGCGCATCGGGACCGGCCGATTGCCCTTGGGAGAAGCTGCAGCGCGAAGCGGAATTCGCCGCCCTGGTCAACTGTGTGCTGGCCGGGGCCAATGTGCTAGAGATCGTCGAGGAAGGCGGCAAGCCAGCCGGTGACACAGCGCGTCGTATCGTCGCCCCGCTTCCGCCACGGTACGGCTATGAGCGCATTGCTGCGGCGAACCATGAAGGGGCCTTGTGTCCTGCCGAGGCCACATCTTGTTCGGTCGCCAACCAGTACGATCGTGAGTTCACCTGGGCGACGTGCGGGACCAGATCCCTGGCTGATGCAGAACTCCGCGGCGGGGAAGACCTCGCCCATGCGGAACGGATCACGGACACTGTCGTGCTCACAGGGACACTGGCGCAGGCAGTCGATGACTACAGGCCTTCCGAAGGATTGAACGGACCCGATCATGTCTATCGTTTCACCCTGACCGAACGGACCAGAATCGAAGCCGCCGTCGCGGCAAATCACGCGACCTGGTCCGGCGTCGTGGGGTTGGTCCGATCGGCCTGGCAGCCGGCGTTCTCGCTCCTGTCGTCCGACGGTACCCGTTTGCAGCAGGGCTATGTGCTGCGGGCCGGCGTGACCGCGTTGTTGCCTCTGGAGCTTGAGCCCGGCACCTACGATCTCGTGGTGGACAGTTCGATGCCGGAATGGAAGCGAGGGGATGGGCTCTATCGTCTGTACGTCGGATTCAACCAAACCCTGATGGGCCCGCTGGTCCCGCACAAAGTCAATCCGGCAATTCCAAGCCAAAAAGGAGATGCGCCATGAGCTTTCTTCGTGCGATACCCGACGCCTCGTTGATCGATGTCTTCGCGCCTATCCCGAATTCGCGAGGCCGCTGCACAACCGTACCGCGCAGTTGGTACCATGACCGTGGGTTCCATGCAGACTGAGCGTGAACTGATTGTGGCCTATGCGTCGGGGTGATGGCGCGGTCAACTCCAGACCGCGCGAGTGATGGATTACGACACCAGGCGTGACAGCGCGTCCAGCTTGAGGATGGTGATCGTCCGGCCGTCCATCTGAATCAGGCCGTCGTCCCGGAACTGCCCCATGATGGTGCTGACGGTTTCACGGCTACAGCCGATCAGGTTGGCCATTTCCTGGTGGGTCAACTTGACCGTGAGACGAATACCCTGCTTGTCCGCGACGCCATCAGTCTTGCTCAACTCTGAGAGCAGGTGAGCGAGGCGAGACGGAACGTCACGAAAGACGAGATCCTCGACTCGGCTTTGGATCTTCTTGAGTCGCAGACCGATAAGCTTGGTCAGTTTGACCGTCACATTGGGATGCATGGCTAAGTACTGATCGAAATCCTTCCGTGGAATCACACAGATGAGTGCGTCATCCAGGGTCTCGGCCGATGTCGAACGAGGAGCATCCTCCAGGACATCAAGTTCCCCGAAGACTTCCCCTGGTTCCAGAATGTCAAAGGTGACTTCTTTCCCGCTGGGCGCCGTGTTGGCAATTTTGACACGCCCTTTTTTGAGGAGGTACACATTGCTGCTCGGATCGCCCGGGAGGTAGACAGGCTGCCGCTTCTTGACCTCCTCCATGCGAGTAATCTTCTCCATCTCCTGCATCTCAGATGGAGAAATGCCGTCGAACAATCGAATGTGCTTCAGAAACCAGAGTTTGTTGGGGGCGGCTGGTGGACGGTCCATAGGGTTCGCTCAATATTGTAAGGGTACAGCCTACTCGGTTCATCACATGAAGGCAACGACTGGGTCCCCCGCTCAGATTCTCTACGCTCCGACAGTCAATAAAAACTGTAAGGCAGCTTACAGTTCCGGCTGGTCCACGGCGACTAGGCAGGAGACGCTTCACCCTGACAGGATTGCTCAGATAACGGAAGAGGGGATATCGCATCGAACCCTTCTTTCGATATAGTCGATCAAGTCAATTACACGGCTGATTCAACCTTTTCTCCTATGGAGCACCAGGGCCGTGTCCACACATGTTCATCACATCAAGAAACGAATGGCCGTTGCGGCGCTGGCATGTCTCACGATCCTCGCGGTTGCGGGGTCTGCCTGGTTCGCCTACCGCTATGACGACCAGCCTCAGCAAACTGTTGTCCTCACAACCTTCTCGAAAGACGAGTATCCGGAGAACCCGGAGAACACGAGCCAGCTGTTCGGCACATATCCGCATCGGCAACTGATCATCGAGCGACTCGGAGACACCCGCTTCCGAT
>JACQHN010000136.1 GCA_016199015.1 Nitrospira defluvii | reverse complement strand
TCGGTCAACATCCTGTTCAAGGATGCCTCCCTTCCTCGCGGCTCCGCGCGCCCGTCTCGCTTGGCGTCTCGGCGGTTTCGTCACGAACCCTCGTGAATAATGCGGGCTAGAGTCGTGACCGGGTTCCTTTGATCTGTTCAGGGGGTTAGCGATTGGTCGACTCGGGAGGCCCATTAGGCTTGTCTGATGGCGCGAGGAATATTTTCAGGCGATTGGCCTGCAGCGGCTGGATGGACAGAAAATGGATGCCGCACTCCTTATCACGAACCCATCGCACCGCGGCGAGGTCCACGAGGATCGGCGGTTCTTCAGAAGCAAGGAGGAGTCTCAGTGAGAGGTAGGTATTGACCGATAACTCACGGGCACATTCCATCCGACAACCTTCAACCGATAGATCCACTAACTTTCCTTCTCCCGCAGCAGCAGAAGTAGTCGACAGGGACACCTGATAATAAACTTTCTGGTGCATTGGTGCTCGGCATCCTAACCTGACATGCATCAGGGCTCTGTATGGTGGAACGATGTTGGAACGGGTGACACATGCGGCGAATCTCAGAGAAGTGCCCACCAGCGTCGTGAAGCCCGCCTCGTCGGCATGTCACGTAAGACGAGCGACAAACGCGGAATGCGTTCGTGCCTGCCATGGAGACATAACATAGGACGAGGTTGGACGCGATTAGGATAACGTCTCCGGCCATTTGGAGCTGGGGATATTCCCAGGGTATGGACCAGGTATGTACTGGACCACCCTTCGATGTGGGTGTGACGCCCTCTGGCCAGGTTGTACGGTCTTGACTGTTGCGTTCAGGGGAAGGCAAGCTGAAAGAAACCCTTGGGAGGTTCGTATGAGGCCCAGGGTTACGCTGCACTCCCCATTCACATTCTTTCTCGCCTGGTGGACTCGTGCGTCTCCTGCGCTCTCTGGGTCGTCATGCCGGAAGAGCCTTACTATTTCACCCGTCTGACAAGGAGGTTTCGCTATGAAAGCCTCGCTATTTATAAGCCTGTTCATTGTGACCGGAGCGTTAGGTGTCGCCGTGGCGTGGGGCAATCCTGCGATGTTGCCGCAACATCCTGGATACCCGATGGGCAAGGCGACCGATCCGGTCAAGGGTCAGTCCCTCGCGAATGATCCTGGCCGTGCCAGTGGGGGCGGGGATTCCGCGCTCGCCGAGGCGGCGGCCTTCGATGATAGCCATGTGTCGCAACAGTTATCGATCAACGATCAGAACGAGCGGCTGCTTGAAAAGCCTGGCGCCGGTCTCCTTCCGAAGGTGCAAGGCCCCAACATTGTGATCGACCCGCCGGTCAAGGAGGCGACCAAAGTGCAAGCCTCGCCGCGATAGCGCGGTCCTGGTGAGATGGGTGGCAGGGAGAGGTTCCGCAGGGCATGGCCAACGATCCATGGATTCATGGACCGGGGGGAGTGTCTTGCGGCTCCTCTCGCCTCGTTTGATTTTCAGCCCGCCGCCTTTTAAAATGCCGCCACCCATCACGATCTGTTATGCCTACGAAGTCTCGCGTTCAAAAACCTTTACGCCGCCCGAAACAGTCGTCCAAGCACTCCGTCTCGCTTGCACGCGGCCAGAAACAGCGTTTTCAACAACGCCTGTTGAAATGGTACAAGCAGCATGGGCGCGACCTGCCCTGGCGGAAGACATCCGACCCCTATCACATCCTGGTATCGGAAGTGATGCTGCAACAAACGCAAGTTGATCGCGTGATTCCGAAGTATCATGAATTTTTGGAGCGGTATCCGTCGTTTGAGGAGTTGGCCGGCGCGCCGGTCGCCGAGGTCAAACAAACCTGGTATCCATTGGGATATAACATCCGCCCGGAACGGCTGCACAGCATCGCCTGTGAAACAGTGGTCCGATACGGCGGCAAGTTGCCAAGCGACCCGGATGAATTATTGTCTTTCAAGGGAATCGGACGGTATACCGCGGGAGCGATTCGTTCCTTCGCGTTCAACGAGGATGCGCCTATTCTGGACACGAACGTGATCCGCGTGTTACATCGCGTTTTCATCGCGACGGGCGATCCGAAAGCGCAGAAGGCCGCCTTGTGGGAACTCTCTGAGGCCTTGATTCCCCGCGGGAAGGGATATGATTTTAATCAAGCCATCATGGATTTCGGCGCCACGGTCTGTGCGGCTCGAGACCCCTATTGCCTCCTCTGTCCGATGAAAACGTTCTGTAAAACCTTTCCGTTCAAGGGCCCGAAGTAAGGGTTCTAGGGTTCTAATGTTCAATGCTCAATGTTCAATCGGGGGAAGGGGCTTGCACCGAATGTCCGCTGTTCAGCGTTCAATTGAGCATTGAGCATTGTGCATTGAACATTTTCAGGCAAGACGAGATACGCGTCACGGTTCATCATGAAAGTCATCGAGGTGGCGGCAGGGTTGATCGCTCACGAGGGGCGCTATCTCATTGCCCGCCGGAAGGCGGGTGTGCACCTCGGAGGGTTTTGGGAGTTTCCCGGCGGCAAGCGGGAAGCGGACGAAACGTTGGAGGAATGTCTGCATCGGGAATTGTGGGAAGAGCTGAACGTTCGCATCGATCTCCCCACTCCCTTCCAGATTATACGACATGAATATCCCGAGAAAACTGTGGAACTGCATTTCTTCCGCTGCCGGATCGAGTCAGGCGAGGCGATCGCGCAGGATTGTGCGGAGCTTCGATGGGTCTATCCTCATGAGATGGCCGCGTTCGAGTTTCCTTCGGCCGACCAGGCCATTATTGCGGCGCTTCAGCAGGGGAGGGTGTAAGGGCGTATGAAAGTCGTTCTCGATATTGAAACGGTGCAGGCTCCGAGGGAGGAATGGGCTCGTTTGGCCGGGCGTCAGCTCGCGTCAGGGGAGGCAGTGTTTTCCAAAACAGGAGGAGACTTGTTCGCGGTGGGGGAAGCTGAGGAGCAGCACCGACTGGATGAAGAGCTCTACGAAAAATCTTCGTTCGACGGGACCTTCAGCAAAATTGTCTGTATCGGCCTTCTGGAGTTTTCCGACAATCTCGAACCGCGAGGCGCGACATCCTGGTATGGGGGAAACGAGCACGAATTGTTGCGCGGATTCTGGACCCACCTCGGGCAGCTGCGCCCGTCGCTGTTCATTACCCACAACGGGCTCAATTTCGACTTACCCTTTATCAAGAAGCGCTCGATCATCCACCAAGTGAAGCCGACCATGGAGATCAATCTGGCCAAGTTTCGGGCAGAACCGGTCTACGACACGATGGCCATCTGGAGTAATTGGGACAATCGCGGATGGGTCAAGCTCGATGTCCTGGCGCGGGCACTCAACGTGGAAAGCAAGTCGGGGAGCGGCTCCCAGGTGGCGCAGATGTGGGCCGATGGGCGGGGCCAAGAGATCGCGCTGTACTGCCTGCAGGATACCTATGTGACCTATGGCTGCTATTGCCGCATGAACTTCAGGCAGCCGATCTCAAGAGACGTGGTGCTGCTGAAGCCTGATTTGATCGATGTGGGTTGAGCGAGACCGGTGAGTGGTCAGCGAACGGTGAGTTCCGCGCGGTTGCGTTTGTCCTGTTTCGGCTGAGTCTGCTGGTTGGTCTTCACGGCCCGAAGTTCCTTGTCCCTTGTTTCCAACTGTGTGCGCATCGATTCTAGATCTCTCCGTAGTGCGCTGATCTTGGCATCTTTCCGAGCCATCGCTTGCCGTGCATTCTGCAATTCTTGCAGAGTTTCGTTCAATCGTTCGTCCTGAGCGGGAGAGGCCTGCAAGACCGGCTGTTCCACAATTGGTTGGTGCGCCGGCGGCGCATTCTTGGGACGCTGTTCTTCTGTCGCGGCGGCGACCAGGACCCGTGTGGGCATCATGGGCTGAACCGGTTGAGGCGCCGGTGCAACCATTCCCGCCGTCATCGTCGAAGCCGGTTCCGGCTGCTTGGCAAACAGAAACGCCCTATAGTCGATGGCGAGCGACTTGAGTTGTTGCCAGCCCTGGGCGATCGAAGGCAAGGCTGGCTCAACTTGCCCGGCTGATTCCG
>JACQHN010000135.1 GCA_016199015.1 Nitrospira defluvii | reverse complement strand
CTGCTGAAGGGAGTGCTGCAAAAAGGCGACGCAGTGAAAATTGCAGGATTTGGAAATTTCGTCGTTCGGAGCAAAGGGGCGCGCAAAGGACGCAATCCACGGACCGGCGAAGAGATCGGGATTACTCCCCGTCGAGTGGTGACATTTCGGCCCAGTCAGGTGTTTAAAAAATACGTCAATTCTTAGTCGCTATCTTGCCACGAGCACACGCAGCATGAGGACCGGTCATGGGGAATGAACCCAGACTGGGAAGTAAGGTTTTTTATAAAATCGGCGAAGTCAGCAAGATTTCAAAGTTGCCGGCTTATGTCTTGCGGTTTTGGGAGTCGGAGTTCAGCTTCCTCAAACCAAAGAAAAGCCGTGGCAATCAGCGGCTGTATGTCCAACGAGACGTGGATACGGTGCTGGAGATTAAGCGGATGCTCTACGAAGAAGGGCATACGTTGGCCGGCGTCAAGCGCTACTGGGCTCGTCGGGGACGGGCCACGGTGAAGAAGCGTGGATCCCGGAAAGAACTGGCACAGCGTGTCAGAGGCGATCTCCAGGCGATCATCAGGATGATCGATTCCCATTCGTCCTGACCCGTTCCGAGGACGCGGTATGGTAGGTTCATACCGCACGAGTATATCGATGCCGAGTAAGTCGGGGCGTAGCGCAGCCCGGTAGCGCACTCGCTTGGGGTGCGAGGGGTCGTGGGTTCAAATCCCGCCGCCCCGACCATCGGCACGATGTCTTTTGAATGGGTCCTGCTCTGCAGGACAGTGGTAGCAGCGACCGATCGTCCGTGCGTATTGGTGTGTCGTCCCGCCGTCCCCATCATCCTACCCCGCCGGTTGTATTCGTCCCTTGCACCATGTTGTCGAAGAGTGAGGAGAGGCTGTGGCACGTGCACGAATCCTTGTGACCAATGATGACGGGATTGCATCCCCGGGCATTCATGCGGTCGCGGCTGCGCTTCGCGCGTTAGGGGAGGTCTGGGTGGTGGCACCCGATCGTGAGCGGACGGCGGTGGGTCATGCGGTGACGTTGCACAAGCCGCTGCGCATTACCAAAATGGGACCTCGTGTGTTCATGGTGAACGGAACTCCAGTTGACTGCGTCAATCTGGCTCTGGCGAAGGTCTTGCCGGGGCAGCCGGCATTGATCGTGTCGGGTATCAATCGCGGCGTCAACCTTGGCGATGACGTGATGTATTCCGGCACCGTCTCGGCGGCTCTGGAAGGTACGATTCTAGGCATTCCCTCAATGGCCGTCTCTCAGGAGGGCGAGAATAAATTTCGATTCGATGTGGGCGCGCGGTATGCGGCTCGGGTGGCAAGCGAGGTGTTGTTGCACGGATTGCCGCCCGAAACTATCTTGAACGTGAATATCCCGAATGTGCCGTTTCGATCCATCAAGGGAGTCAAGGTGACCTGCCTCAGCCGGCGCCGCTTCGAGAACCCCATTGTTGAAAAAGTCGATCCGAGGGGACGTAAGTATTACTGGATTGCCGGCACACGAAAGTCGTGGAGTCGCCGCAAGGATGCCGACCACGAAGCGCTGGAGCACCACATGGTGTCCGTGACCCCGGTCCATCTCGACACGACCCATCATGACGTGCTTGAACAGTTCAAAGCGTGGGAGCGGCCGCTCTCAAAGCCGCCTGGGCGCAAGACGCCGGTCAGTCCACGGCCGCGCAGGAGGTTGCGGGCATGACGGCGCTGATAGAGTGGTTGATAGAAGAACTCGGCCGGTTCGTCATCGCTGCGATTTCGACCTTTGGTTATACCGGCATCGTGATTACGATGGCGATCGAAAGCGCCTGTATTCCTCTGCCGAGTGAAATCATCATGCCGTTCTCCGGCTACCTTGTTTCGACGGGGCAATTCTCAATGCTGGGGGTAACGCTCGCCGGCGCGGTCGGCAACGTGCTCGGGTCGATGGTGGCGTACTACGTGGGCGTGTGGGGCGGGCGGCCATTCGTCGAACGGTACGGCCGGTACTTCCTGGTCTCGCAGCATGATTTAGAGCTGGCCGATCGGTGGTTTACGAAACATGGTGACGCGGCGGTGTTGATCAGCCGTCTCCTGCCCGTTGTGCGAACCTTCATTTCCCTCCCGGCCGGGATTGCGCGCATGGACGTGAAGAAGTTCGTGCTGTTTTCGTTTGTCGGGGCGTTGCCCTGGTGTTATGCGCTTGCCTACGTCGGGCTCAAGATGGGGGAGCATTGGAACCAACTACGTGAATATTTCCATCATGCGGATGTCGTGATCGGGTTGTTTCTTGCCCTGGGGCTTGGGTATTTTCTCTGGTCGCATTGGCCGAAACGTCGACCCACTATGGAGTAACGGCGCACTATGCTGCGTGTGTACAATACGTTGACCGGAAGCAAAGACCCGTTCGAACCGTTGGTGCCGGGGAAGGCCCGCATGTATGTATGCGGGGTGACAGTCTATGACTATTGCCATATTGGGCATGCCCGCAGTGCGCTCGTCTTCGATGTGCTGCGCCGCTATCTGGAATATTCGGGCTTCGTCGTCGAGTTCGCCAAGAACTTCACGGATGTCGACGATAAAATCATCAAGCGAGCCCATGAGCAGGGAGTGAGTTGCGAGCACATTACCAGCAAGTATATCCAGGCGTACTATGAGGATATGGAGAAGCTCGGTGTGCGTCGGGCCACGCTCGAACCCAAGGCGACGGAACACATCGCCGACATCGTGACACTCGTCGACAGGCTGCTCGCGAAGGGGATGGCCTACCGCGTCGACGGGGATGTGTATTTTCAGGTCGATCGGTATCCGGTGTACGGCAGGCTCTCTAAGCGGAAGCTCGACGATCTGCAGGCGGGCGCGCGTGTGGATGTAGATCAGCGGAAACGCTACCCCATGGATTTTGCCCTGTGGAAGGGCAGCAAGCCCGGTGAGCCTTCCTGGGACAGCCCCTGGGGCCCAGGCCGACCGGGATGGCATATTGAATGTTCGGCCATGGCCATGCGGCACCTTGGCGAGACCTTCGACATTCATGGCGGTGGGATGGACCTGATTTTTCCTCATCATGAAAATGAGATTGCGCAATCCTGCGGCGCGACCGGCAAGGAATTCGCGCGCTACTGGGTGCACAACGGGTTCGTCCAGATCAACCAAGAGAAAATGTCCAAGTCGTTAGGGAACTTTTTTACGATTCGAGAGATTTTCACGGAATCCGAGTGGCCGGCTGCCGTGACCGGCGAGATGCTGCGCTACTTTCTTCTCTCGACCCACTACCGAAGCCCTGTGGACTTTTCGGACCAAAGTTTGCGGGAGGCAAAGGGCGCCCTGAATGGGTTTTACGATCTCTTTGAGCGGCTGAGCGAACCGGCTCCGGATCATGGCGCGGCCGATCAACAGATGCGAGAGGCGACGACGCGGACGCGAGAGGCGTTTGCGGAGGCCATGGACGATGACTTGAATACTCCCACCGCAGTGGCCGCTTTGCAGAAGCTGCGCGGGGAGGCCAACAAGGCCATTGAAGCTGGATTATCGGGTGAGATACGACACGCTGTGCGCCAGGAGTTTCGCACACTCGGTGCGGTACTGGGCCTCTTGCAGCCCGACAGTTGGCAGTTCAAGCGGCAGCTTCAGACGATACCATCAGACGCGCAAGGCGAGGCGGTAACGGCCTTATCCAATGAGGACATTGCCGGCAAGATCGCGGCGCGCATTGAGGCAAAAAGGGCTAAGAATTACACATTGGCCGACCAGCTCAGGGCTGAGCTGGCTTCCCATGGCATTACGATCGAGGACCGTCCAGATGGCACCAGCCGATGGAAACGATAACCCCCCAGAGGTGATCTACGGCCTCCATGCCGTGCGCGAGGCGCTTCGCGCCGGTGTTCGTCCTCTGCAGCGCCTTCTCGTGTTGGGAACCGATCGACAGTTTGGAGACATCGTTCGGCTGGCAAGAGCGCAGCGCGTGCCGGTGCATATTGAGCCACGGGCCGCCTTCGATCGGTTTGTCCCAGCGGGTCACCATCAGGGAGTCATCGGCTTGGTTGCCGCGAAGGCCTATGCCGAGCCCGATGACATTCTTTCGTCGGCGCAGGCGGACGGGCAGATTCCCCTCTTGGTCGTGCTTGACGGTGTCGAAGATCCGCATAACCTGGGTGCGATACTCCGAACGGCCGAAGCGTCCGGCGTGCAGGGTGTGTTTATTCCTGAACGCCGCGCGGTGGGATTGACAAGTGTCGTAGCCAAGGCTTCTGCGGGCGCGGTCGATTACATGCCCGTGGGGCGAGTGCCGAATCTCTCTCGGTTGATTGAACGTCTTCAAAGCACAGGGGTATGGGTCTATGCGCTGGATGCCGAGGCTCCCAAAGTCTACACGGCGTTGGATTTTCGAGGGCCCGTGGCGCTGGTATTCGGCGGTGAAGGGAAGGGGGTTCGTCCCGGCGTGCGCGAAGCCTGTGACGATGCCGCGCACATCCCCATGATGGGAAAAGTCGGTTCGCTCAATGTCTCGGCGTCAGCGGCTGTGGTGCTGTATGAGGCACTGCGTCAGCGAGGCACAGGCGCGGCGGGGAAGCAGTGAGTGGGGTCCGGACAGAGGGCTTACCGGAGTTTCAGCATTTTCCCTTGAATGGCGGCCTTGAGGAGTTGGGCGGTATTGGAGACCCTGATTTTTTTCATCATATTCGCCCGGTGTGCCTCGACCGTCTTGACGCTGATTTTTAACCGCTGGGCGATTTCCTTGTTTTTGAATCCGGTCCAGATCAGCTCAAGGATTTCCTGTTCGCGGGTCGTGAGAGCTTCGGGGCGTCTCTTGCGAGGGGGAAGTACCGGCTCCGGTGAGAGTGCTTTCGCTCGGCTCTTGGTTGTCTTGGCGGCTATCGACATATGCGTCTCGCTCCACTTCGGGTAAATGCAATTCCCTGACTGAGGCCTACGACCTCCCGCGCTGAAAGGGATCTTGAATTATACGCAGTTATCCTAGCATTTGTAAATGGACCTGGTTCGGGACGGACAGTTTCATTTGTGCTTGTATTGAATTAATTTATAATACGTATATAGAGTCAAACCGCTTGATATTCGTCGTGGGCCACAATTTGCAAGGACGCGCATGACTCCGTACATCATGGTCCTTTTGTTCGGCGCCGTGATCGGCAGTTTTTTGAATGTCTGCATCTACCGATTGCCGCGAGAAGAGTCGGTCGCGTGGCCGGCCTCACATTGCCCATCATGCCGACAGGCCATCGCCTTCTACGACAACATTCCGATTGTGAGTTATCTCATCTTGCGTGGACGGTGCCGCGCCTGTCATGCACCGATTTCCATGCAGTATCCTTTGGTGGAAGCGGCCAATGCGATCGGGTATGTGGGAGCCTTTTGGATGTTTGGTTTTACCGCAGTGGCCTGTGTCTATGCCGCGCTGGTTTCCGCGCTGATCGTGGTAACGGGGACGGATCTCTCGCACACCATGATCCCGGACGCGGTGACGTTGCCGGGAATTGTCGTCGGACTCCTCTGCGCCGCCCTGATTCTCCCGATCGGCATGGTCGATTCTGTGCTCGGCGTCCTGGTAGCCGGGGGTATTCTGTGGTTCTTAGCTTGGATCAGCCCGTATGTCTTTGGGAAAGAGGGCATGGGTGGTGGAGATATCAAGCTCATGGCTATGGTCGGCGCATTCATTGGATGGCAACCCGCGCTGTTAGCCATTATGATCGGATCCTTGCTGGGCTCCCTGGTCGGCGGCGGGCTCATCGCTGCTCGGGTCATGCGGCGTGAACAGTACATCCCTTTTGGGCCCTTCCTTGCGGTGGGATCGCTCCTCGCCTTGCTGTTTCATCAGCCCTTGTTTGAGTGGTACTGGTTGCTGATCGATCTCCCTCGTTAATTCCCTCTCAATCGGCTGTCAGAGCCAGTTTTCAGGCATATTCGCCTTGCCGAAGTGTATCCGAATGGATGTCGAACTGTATCTGATTGGGAACAGTTCATAACTGTCCACGCGTTTCTTCTCTGCTCATCTGCACAGTGCCATAGCAGGGTTCCCTGCATATTCCCTCGACATCTTCATATATTTTCGTGACATACCGGCCACGATGAGATGGTTGCCGCTCGCTCCATGGCCTGTCAGTTGGGCGGCATGGAACTTGGAAATGCTCTACGCGCTCGACGAAAGGAGCCGGTATGAACGAACGCGGAGCAAGTCTTGTGGAGTTGTGTACGGTAGCCGCCATTATTGCGACTGTGACAGGAGTGAGCCTGCCGGGGTGGGCGGCG
>JACQHN010000145.1 GCA_016199015.1 Nitrospira defluvii | reverse complement strand
CGTGAGGCGTGAGGCGTGAGTGGACATCGTAGCAATCATCCTTCGTTCCGCCCCTCGTTATGCGGCCGATTGCGCCGCCAAAATCGATCCGAAGAACGGCTGAAACTTCAGCCCGTCCAGTTCCGGCTTGGCCATGTTCGTATGCTGTATCAGGACTTTGAAGGTCCGCCCCATGCCGTCCGGTCGGAGGAGGTGAATGGCGGCAAAAAACTCCGGCGATTCAGGCTGGAGCGACTCCAGCAATTGCTCGGCGCCCAGGCCGATCAAGAAACTCATTTGATTGGTAAACCCCGCCACATCCAATCCCGCCGGCTGGCCCACCCTGGCCAGGGCAGTAAAGTCCACATGAGCGGTCATATCTTGCTCACCCACTCGGTCAAACGCATCTTCCGTGGTGGTTTGATGGTAGTAACAGAGGAACGTGCCGTTTTTGCGGTCCGGCCCGTAGAGGTCCTCGGATGTATGGCCGTAGTCGATCGTCATGACGACGCCGCGACGCATCACCTGCGCCACCTGTTTCATCCAACAAATGGCGGCGAGGTTGATTTCTGTTCGATATCCATCCGGCAGGGTGATGGCGCCATCTCGTAAATACGTCGCCAGTTCGTCGAACAGGGGGCGGTAGACTTCGATGAATCGGTCTTCACGCGAGTCGACATACATTTCTTGTGGCTTTCCGTCGATCACCGCAATGCGATGCACGGGGAACGCATCCACCAGCTCATTGGAAAAGAAGAGGCCGGTGACGCTGTTCGTCGGCAGATCTTCCAGGCGATCGATCCAGGCCACCTGGCCGGTTTGGCCAAGCCAAGGGGCTAGATAGTCCTGTTGCAGCATGCGCATCGACGCGCTGCGCTCGATCAAAATGTAGCGGAGGCGATTGCCGAGGTTCGCAGGAGCGTTCTGGCAGGTGGTGAGAAAATCCCGCGCCAGCAATCCCTTGCCTGGTCCCATCTCCACGACAGTGAAAGGATCGGGGTGCCCGAGGAGTGCATCGATTTGCTGCGCCTGTCGCGCCAGGGCCTGTCCCAAGATCGGATGCACATCGGAGCTGGTGTAGAAGTCGCCCGACCACCCGATACGTTCCTTGGTGGGGTCGTCGACCGGGCGAACGTAATAGCCGAATCGCGGATGATACAGCGCCAGGTCCATAAAGCGGGCGAACGAAATCGGACCTGTCGCGGCAATCTCAGCCCTAATCTCCGCCAGAAGTTGTGGATGCCCGGTGCTCAAAGTGACACCACCCTTGTCGGTAGTCGAATCCTCTTTCACGCGCTGCCGCGGAAACAGGCTCTCCTACCGGATTCTCTAGGGAAAAGAGGGGGTTAGATTAGCCGCTGCCTCAGCGGCAAGTCAAGGCGAAAAGGGGTGCCGCTTGGTCAGGTTTTTGCTGAAAGCGTGGGGCGTGTGCCTGGGTTATGTATAAGGTACTCGGCTGGAGAAAATCTAGATCTGTAGAGGGTGACGATCATTTTCATGGCTTTCCGTTCCTGGGTTTAATACGAGGGCATTTCGTGGTAAGCCAACTCTGATGGCAGACTGACGATGGTTGTATGCAAAGATGGATTTGGGGTCGTGTGGCTGAGGAATTGCTCAGTCTTTAGGGTCGACACGAGGGAATCATGCAACCAAGCAAGATTGCTCTACTGACGGGAGCGGGGTTCACCAAGAACTTCCGTGGATATTTGGGCGGAGAAATGTGGTCGGCAATATTCAGCCAGCCTCTCGTTGCCGGCAATCCACGCCTCCGAAAAGACATGCTCGACCGAATGGATTTTGAGCAAAGCTACTATCACGTCATGAAAGGGGATGATTTCTTGCCTGGCGAGAAAGAATTACTGGGAAAGGCTGTTGAGAAAGCGTATCAGGAAATGCACGCAATGATTCACGGTATGAGCCGCCACGATAAGGCTCTACTCAAATTTGTATTGAGAGAAATAGTCGCCCGCTTTGCGGGTTCCGGAGAAGAGCGAGGGTTCTTGTTCACGTTGAACCAGGACCTGTTGATGGAGACCTTTTACCATGAGACCGATCCAGTACTCGGCAAGTTTAAGCTGTCGATCCCAATGATGGATGCCCAGCCTTGGGTGTTCTCACAAAAAGCTCCGCCCTATGTCCGGCAAAGGGAATGGATCCGGGTTCCAGATGAGGCAACGGTCAAGGCGCTGCATTCGAAATTCTGGGACAGTCAACCAGAGCAACGATTCTGTTACGTCAAGCTACATGGTTCCTATGGGTGGAGATCTGCTGATGGCTCCAACGCAATGGTCATTGGAGGTGAGAAAGGACATCGAATTAGTTCAGAGCCGATACTTCGTGCGTACTTCACTATTTTTGAAGATGTCTTAAGAGGCCCAGACTGCAAGTTGCTAATCATTGGTTATGGATTTAAAGACCCACACATTAATCAACGAATTGTCGATGCTGTCACGAATCATGGGTTGAGAGTTTACATTGTTTCACCCAGTCAGCCTCACGAGTTTCGCAAGGAGTTGGGCTTGGCCGCGAGATCTTATGTGGGTGCTATTTGGAATAAGGGCATGCATGGATACTACAGGGGGACATTGTACGACTTCATTGATATGGACAAGCTGGTACTCTCTTCTGATGGAGAGTGGTTTCTTCGGAAGGTACAGACTTCAGGTTATTGGAATAGAAGAGAGTGAGCTGTTCCCTCTCCTAGGCGAGCTTGGTTTCTGCTGATCGCTGAGGTTTGGGCGCACTGCTTGCTGTGCAGCGGCGATCTTCTGTTCTGCTTATCAAATGGGGACGAGCTGGCCTGGTGTCGCGACTTGCTGAAGTGCGGGAACCGTACTGGCCTTGGCGAGGCGTTCTGCCACGCAGACAGCGAGCACTGTTCGAAGTTCCGCTGGAGCTATGCTTACAGCGGAACGAGTTGCGCAGCTGAGACGAGTGAGGCCTCGTACGGTCGCACTTCGGCGGCGAGCGATACGGGCCACTCGGTCCCATCCCTCACGTTCCGTGGCACTTCTTGAATTTCTTCCCACTCCCGCAGGGGCAGGGGTCGTTGCGACCGACCTTGTCTGGTTGGCGCTGGGCGTTTTGCGGCGTCGGTTCGTCGCTGCGATTGAGCACCATGCGGGGTGGCGGGATCGGCGCGGGTACCGGCGGAGGTTGCTCACCCCTGACGGCCTGTACGCGGAACATCCGCTCCAGCACATCCGACTTGATGCGGTCCATCATGGCGGAGAACATGTCGAAGCCTTCACGCTTGTATTCGATCAGCGGGTCTTTTTGCCCATAGCCGCGTAGGCCGATCCCGTCGCGCAGGTGGTCCATGCCCAGCAGGTGATCTTTCCAATGGTGGTCGATCACTTGCAGGAGCAGCATTTTCTCCAGGTACCGCATCAGCTCGGAGCCGAGCTCCTGTTCTTTGTGCTCATAGGCGTGACGAACCTGCGCGTGAACCTCTTCGATGAGGGCATCTCGACCGACGTCCTTGAAGTGTTCGGCCACGCTACCGCGGCCTTGCGTGATATCCAAGGCGAATTGCCCTTCCAGGGCTTCTCCGAGGCCGTTGTAATCCCATTCCTCCTGATACTGTTCGGCGGAGCAGTACGTGTCGACGAACGCGTGCACCACATCCTTCATCATGTCGTGGACATCTTGCTGGATGTGTTCGCCGGCCAGCACGGCGTGGCGGTGCTG
>JACQHN010000144.1 GCA_016199015.1 Nitrospira defluvii | reverse complement strand
GTATCCCCGATTATGTCGGCGTAAAAACAGGGCAGCGCTGCTCCGCTGCGATTGAAACGATGGGCGTAGCTTAAACTCGGATGACATCTGTCTTGACAGAGGGGTCCACTTTAGTTCGATGCGCCGACTAAAGCGCGTCACGTCTGTGAACGACGCCGAAATAGTGAGGCGGCCGTGTCTTGAGAGAATGCCGCTGGCGGACTTTTTCCGCATTCTGCTAGGATTGACGATCTGTCGGGGGATTGTCGAAGCCCACGGCGGACGCATCTGGGCTGAAAGCCGACCGGGTGGCGGATCGGTCTTCCGCTTCACGCTCCCGACAGAAAAGAACCCGCCCACCGTCAAGCCGGAAACGAGTGAGCGCGATCGCGCAGCCACGTAGGACCTATAGGTACCCATGTTCTCTACGGCAACCCATGAGATCACGGCGTCTCAGCTCAACCAGGTCATCCGGTGACGGAACTGGGTGTCGGGTATCGTCTCCGGACGGAATGAGTGCTCCCGCCGAACACCTCCATGCTCGGTTTTAATCCTGTTTTGATGCGAAATGACGTAGCGTCGGTTTCGTGAGAGGTGCGAGCCCTATTGAACGATGAGCATGAGATGAAGCCTGCCCTACCTTCGCGCAACGATGTCTGCATGGCCATGGAGACGGTCCCCTCCGGTTTGTTGAGGTGGCTTTGGTGGGCGATTCTCTTTTGGATGTTGATCGCACCGGCGCATGCTGTTGAAACCAGCGCCGCACCCGATCCGACTCCGGCAACCGAGACCGATCTTTGGCATTACGGCGCCTATCTCGACGTCGGGTACATCGTCAACTTCAACTTTCCCGAGAACCATCTCTGGCGCAATCGCTCCACGGCGGCGCGCCACAATGAGCTTGCGCCGAACATGGCACTCGTCTACGTCCGCAAGGACGCACACGAGTCGTCGCGGTGGGGAATGGAGCTGGGTGTGCAAGGAGGGTACGATAGTAAAGACTTCGCATTTCTCCAGGGCGAACGGGAGGTCAGTGGGGCCGACACGCTCCGGCACGTCCATCGCGCGAATGTGTCCTACCTTGCTCCAGTCGGCAATGGGCTCACGATTACTGCCGGGTTGTTTAATAGTCTCATCGGCTACGAATCGCTGTACGCCAAGGACAATGGGTCCTACACCCGGTCTTGGCTCGCGGACTATACGCCGTACATGATGTTCGGAGTGAATGCGAAGTATGCGGTCAGCGATACGCTTACGCTGGCCGGGTTTGTTATTAACGGCTATTTCCACTTGTCCCATCCGAACGACCAACCGAGTTACGGCGGTCAGTGGGCATATAGGGCTACCCCGCGCCTCACGCTGACGCAAACGATCTATGGGGGGCCGGATCAGACTAATACGGCGATCGAGTTTTGGCGCTTCTATGCCAACCACATCGTGGAATGGAAAGGTGACGATTTGACGATTGCTGCCTCCTACGACATCGGTACCGAGAACATTGCGAATCGTCCAGGAAATCCGAGGGCCTTCGTCACGGGCGGGAATGTCGTCGCAAGATGGCATATCGCCGGGCCGTGGACGGTCGCGGTCCGGCCGGAGTTCTATTGGGATCGCAACGGCCGCTGGACCGGCTCGGAGCAATTCGTGAAAGCGGTGACGTCCACAGTCGAATACCGGATTCCCTACAAATGGACCAACACGATCGTGCGGCTTGAGCACCGGTGGGATGAATCGACGGGGGCGGGGGGTGGATTTTTCAGTCGAGGGGAACTCCAGCCGGGAGTCATCAGCCTCACGCCGAACCAACATTTGGTGTTGCTCGGCATCTTGTGGACTTTTGATTCTCCATGATCGCGGAGACAGATGAGTGCATGGGTGAGCGAAGCGTATCTCGGTAGAGCGCAGAGCATATAGCTAATGGCTTATGGCAGGGGCAAAGAGAGGAACCTGACTCATCAGGCGAAGGCTTTTGACCATACGCTATAAGCCATATGCTCTTTGCGCAGAAACAGACGATCTGATGATCCGTTGAGTATTCGAAAATCGCCAGATCGCCAGATCAACAAATTCCGAAATTGAGAGGCGAACGACGCGATCGTCAGTTGGGAATTCGTTGCTTCTCTCTCAACAGCCGCAGCATGTCGGCGAGTTCTTTGCCGAATCGTTCCATCGCCACATCCTTGGCCTCGGCAATCGCGGCCTTGTCCTCAAGCGAGGGCGCCGGGCCGATGAGCGTCGTCTCGCCTTCCGCTGTTTGTGTCCCGTAGAGATACCCGGACCGCACATCCCACAAGGTCCCTTCCATCATGAATAGTGCGTGGCTTTCGGTGCCGTGAGCGAGGTAGGCGCCGAGGCCGGTCGCATACCACCAGGCATGACCATTGTTGTAGCGTTCAACCGCGGACGCGCCGTCGATGACGAGGATCGCATCGGCATTATACCGGGCTGCGGCCAGGCGAATGTCGCGGAACGTCGTGCCTTGCACGGTCGAATTGGCGAGGAGAAAGCTCTGCTTGAGAATACCCTCCTCTTTGACCGGCTCAAGCGCCCGTTGTACGCGGTCTGCGTCTGCACTCACCCAGTCCACTTTTCGTAGCGCAGGGCTGCTCGGGAAATCTTTGTGTGTAAAGAAAATCGCCAGGCGATAGGGT
This sequence comes from Nitrospira defluvii, assembly GCA_016199015.1. Classification (GTDB taxonomy): domain Bacteria; phylum Nitrospirota; class Nitrospiria; order Nitrospirales; family Nitrospiraceae; genus Nitrospira_A; species Nitrospira_A defluvii_B. The sequence continues at coordinate 345 of JACQHN010000144.1, read as the reverse complement.
GTAGGCAGGTGCCCCTGCAGCGCCATGGTAGCCGCGATGTCCTGGTCGGTGACGACGTCGGGATGGTCGTGAAACGATTCCTGCAGAGCCTGTCGGTTGAGTCCGCGACTGCCGCTGCAACCGGAAACATTCAGCAGCATGATGAATGCCAGAAAGATGGACAGAGTCACCGCTTTCATAGAACTCCTCTGGTCATGGCGAGGCTGGAGGATTGGGCAAGTCGATGTGCGACAGATCTTCGAGTGCCAGCATGAGGGCGTGGGTGCCGGCTCGGCGTCGGGTTCGGGCAGCTTCGCGACCAGCGTCAGCTTTAGCATCAGCTACTACCGTCATCAGCTCGATTCC
>JACQHN010000143.1 GCA_016199015.1 Nitrospira defluvii | reverse complement strand
ACTGGGGTGTCCCGACAACTCCCCAGACAGGACTTGCACCTGTGAGACACACAGCGCCTTTGCACGGCGCACTGAATAATACGAGCTAGGGAGCCGGTTTCTCGGCTGGAAGACTGCCTTGCACAGCGCGCGTCGCACGCTCACTCTGCCCGCCCAATTCGAGATACCGCCGAAAGGCGTCAACCGACTTCCGCGGCTCGTTCAAGTGGTCGGCATACAGGGCGCCCAAGGAGTAATAAACATCCGCATAGGCCGGATTGACAGCCAACGCCTGCTGCATAGCCTGTTCGGCATCGTGGTACTGTGACTGCTTCTCCAGGACGAGCGCGAGCGCGTAGTGCGAATCCGGGTTCTGTGGCGCATGCTGCACGGCCGCGCGCGCCGCCGCCAGCGACTCCTCCAGGTTCGGCAACACTTCCAGCCGGACGTAACTCTTTAGAACATACGCATCTCCGAATGACGGGTCATACGCAATTGCCCGGTTGAGACGTTCCAAGGCCTCTTCTGCCGACTTCTGTTGCTGCAGCAGTGCAAAGGCCTGTTCATATTGAGTGCGCGCGGCCTTGGCGCGGTCTGCCTCATTCGTCGGTTCGCTCCCGAGCAGAAACAAGCCTTTCTTTCCTTCAACTAACACGACGTCTCCGTCTCCCTCTAATTGAACGAACTGCGGATGTTGCGCCCCCTTGGTGCCGGCCTCCACCTCCTGCTTCACATGCGCTGCAAGTTCGCTGGCCATGACCCACCCATTCTTGTTGAGGTCAGCAGCACCTTTCAAGCCGGCGACCAACGCCGTCGCAAATGGGCTCTCTCCGGGAGCGTGCCCCACCGTCTCATCTTTCTCGGCAGCCGTCAGGACTTGGACCGCGCGCTTTTCCGTGTCATCTTCCGGCGACAACCGGCCCTCCAAGGATAGTGGCTGCGGTGCGGTCACCTCCCACCCTCGAATGTTGGCGTCAAACAGCAGCAGCATGTGCTTGGAGGCGGACCGCCGGCTGAACTCTTTGAGGTGATCGAAGGTGATGGTTTTGTTTGTATTGGTAAGCTGGGCATCCCATGGAACTAGATAGCCCAGTTCTTTGGATTGGAAGTCCTGCGTAATCCCGGCGTGCCCCGCAAAGAAAATCACGACACGATCTTGCCGCCCTACTTTGCGCGGTAAGTAGTCGTTGAGAATTTGCATCAGACGCTTGAAGCTCGCGTCTTTATCCTGGAGCTCGATCACTTCGTCGAAACCGAGTCCTCGCAAGGCCGCCGCCACGGCATGCGCACTCTCCAATGCGCCCGGAACTTTCGGCGCCACGAGATAGTTCTCGATACCGACGACCACGGCCCACGACTTGTAATAGAGCCCCTCAGGCTTTCCCAACTGTGCCTGGACAGCGGACAACCCTCCGAAACTTGCCGCAGCACACAGAACGAAGAGGAATGCGAAGGTTCGACACAAACGGCATGATGAATGCGAGCGCATCGAGCTGTGAGTCCGGTGAAGTGCGACCAGTTCAGCCTACCCTCGTCTCCTCCCGACTGTCAAGAAAGCCGGGGCCGCTCCTGACCTTGCGCCATGCGGTCTTCGCCGCTTTTCGACAAGGCTCCGCCACAGCGCGAAGGGTTGCAGTTCCTCCTCCCCATCCGCATAATGCCTTCCACAAGTGAACCGCGCGTGGGAGAGGCCCGCGCTTTGTGGAGGCATGCACCTATGGACGACAAGATCGATACCCTGGTGAAGGAAGGCCGCGTCATTCAGCCGACCGCCCGAACGAAGGCGGCGGCGCATATTCAGGATTACGACCAGGCCTACAAGGCTTCCATCGCCGACCCGGAAGGGTTCTGGAGCGGCGTGGCCAAGGAATTGGAGTGGTTCTCACCCTGGAACCGGGTACTCGAGTGGAACTATCCCTGGGCGAAATGGTTCGTAGGCGCGACCTGCAATATCGCCTATAACTGCCTGGATCGCCACGCGAACACCTGGCGTCGCAACAAAGTCGCGGTGATTTGGGTCGGGGAGAACGGCGAGGAACGCATCTTCACCTATGGGGAACTGTTGCGTCAGGTCAATCGCTGCGCCAACGCGCTCAAGGCACTTGGGCTACAGAAAGGCGACCGCGTCACTATCTACCTGCCGAAAATTCCCGAACAGGTCGTCGCCATGCTGGCCTGTGCCCGCATCGGGGTCATTCACAGCGTGGTGTACTCCGGCTTCAGCGCCCCGGCCCTCGCGAGCCGCATTCAAGACGCCGAGGCGCGTGTCGTCATCACGGCCGATGTCGGGTACGATCGCGGGAAAACGATCAACCTCAAGGGCGTCGTCGATGATGCCGTGCGATCCTGTCCCTCCGTAGAAAAAGTCGTGGTGGTGCGGCGCGAAACCCTGGGGATCGCCCTCACGGCGCCGAAAGAAATCGATTGGGTCGAGTGGCTGAAGGGACAGACCACCCTCTGCGCGGCAGAGCCGCTCGATTCGGAAACTCCGCTCTACATTCTCTACACCTCGGGAACCACCGGAAAACCCATAGGCGTCGTCCATGTCCACGGCGGCTATATGGTCGGCACCTATATCACGACGAAGTATGTATTCGATCTCAAGGAAGAGGATGTCTATTTCTGCGTGGCTGATCCCGGCTGGGTGACGGGGCACAGTTACATCGTCTACGGTCCCTTGCTGAACGGCGCGACGATCCTCATGGCCGAAGGCAAGCCCGACTATCCTAACCCCGGCCGCTGGTGGGATCTCATCGAACGGTACGGCGTCTCGATTTTCTACACGACGCCGACGGCCATCCGATTGCTGATGAAATACGGCGAGGACTGGCCCAAGAAGTCTGATCTCTCCACATTGCGCATTCTCGGAAGCGTTGGGGAACCGATCAACCCGGAAGCATGGGAGTGGTTCTATCGCGTCACCGGCAGCGACAAACCCATCATGGACACCTGGTGGCAGACCGAGACAGGCTCCATTCTGATCACTCCCCTGCCCTCTGTGCCGCTCAAACCAGGTTCCGCCACCCGACCATTTCTCGGCATTGAGGCCGACGTGGTGGATAGGGAAGGCAAGAGTCTGCCGAGCAATGCCGGCGGCTTTGCCGTCATCAAAAGGCCCTGGCCGTCGATGATGCGGACGATCTACAAAGATCCCGATCGCTATAAGGTCTACTGGAACACCATTCCCAATTGCTACACAGCGGGAGACGTCTGCAGAAAAGATCACGACGGCTACATGTGGTTCATGGGCCGCGCGGACGACGTCATTAAAGTGGCCGGCAATCGCATTGGGACTGCGGAAGTCGAAAGCGCGCTCGTGAGTCACGAAGCCGTGGCCGAAGCGGCGGTCATCGGCAAACCGCATCGCACGGCCGGCGAAGCGATCAAGGCCTTTGTCATTTTGAAGCAGGGCTACCAGGACTCGAAGGAACTCGTGCAATCGCTGAAAGAGCAGGTCTTGAAGGAGTTGGGGAAAATTGCCGTCCCGCAGGAAATCGACATCGTGTCGTCGTTGCCGAAGACACGCTCGGGAAAAATTATGCGGCGGGTGCTCAAGGCCAAGGAGTTGGGGCAGGACGTGGGCGATATTTCGACCATTGAAGACTGAGACGATTCGTGTTCTGTCGGTGCGCAATCTTTTACTGTGTGCATGGAGGCCGGTCATGCAGAGGCTGAGAGAGCGACAAGGTGTCATGGTCGCGACCGCGATCGGGCTCGTATTACTGGGCGGAATCTCGTACGCCATCGCGGCGGAAGACGTGAAGAAGTCGGCTGAACAGGCCGCACCACCGGCAGGGGGCAAGGCACCCGCGACGAAAAAAGCTCCCGAGAAAAAAGCCGCCGCGAAGAGCGGAGGCCCAAAAGCAAAATCTGCCGCCACCACACCTAAAGGCCCGGCGCCTAAATATTCTTCGGCGGAAACGGCAGCCAAGGCCCAGGCCTGTTTCGGCGAAGCGCCGAAGATCGAATCGGTGAAGCCGGATGAAGGCAAAGCCGGTGACAAGGTGACGATTTCCGGCAGGAACTTCGGCCCTGCCGAGTGCCTCCGATCGCTGTCCTTCGGTCCTGGGCACCCGGCGACGTTCAAGTTTGAAAGCGACAATCAGATCACAGCCACCGTACCAATCGGCAGGCGCAAAGGCATGGCCATGATGACGGTCACGACCGCCTCCGGCGAGGATTCGAAGCCGTTCTTGGTAAAGTAGCGAGGGACGGCTACGGCCTGATCGATCGTTCAAGACACGGCTCGCCCATCCCGAACCTGTCGTGACAGGCTCTTTTCCCATGGGGTACGTGGAGCCCCTGAGCTCGGCGAGAACGCCGCTGCGCACTTTTTCAGTACCCTGTGAATCCGCTTCGCTCATTCGTAGGATAGCCCGTGCCGGCTTTGCTTGCGACCTCGGCCCCAGGACAAGCGTAGTTTCTCTGTATCGACTGCTTCGCTCGTTAGGCAATGTGTCGGGATGTCGGCGCTTCGTTTGACGTTCGGATCACGATCGCATACCATATCGTCACTCAATGAGGTGCATCATGAAGTTCATCACGGTCAGAGACTTGCGTGAGCGCTCAGGACAAGTGTGGAGCAAGTTGGCGCGCAAGCGGGAGGTCATCCTTACTTCGAACGGCAAACCGATCGCCATCCTGTCGGCCATTACCGAAGACACGCTTGAGGAGTCTCTTGCTGCCGTGCGGCAAGCTCGATCAGTTTCGGCGGTCGAACAGATGCAGCGGCAATCGGTCAAGGCCGGGACAGACAAACTTTCCCCCGACGAGATCAATACCGAGATTCGAACAGCCCGAAAGGCCCGCCGCCGGTGAAGGTAGCGGTGGACACGAATGTCCTGGTCCCCGGACTGTTATCCCCATTCGGTCCACCCGGTGAAATAGTCAGAATGATCGCCGGAGGAAGCCTCTATCTATGTTTCGACGCCCGCATCCTCACCGAATACGCGGATGTCCTCAAACGACCTAAATTTCAATTCGACGCCGAGTTGATTAAGATATTTCTCGATCAGATCAAGGCTGATGGATTGAGTGTGGCTGGCCGTCCGTTGACCAACAGGCTTCTGGATGCTGCCGACGAAGCCTTTCTCGAAACAGCACTCGCAGGCGATGCGCGTTGTGTCATCACGGGAAATACCAAACACTTTCCGGCCTCCCGACGAGAGGGCATGCTCGTGTTCTCTCCCCGCGAGTTTCTCGAGTATTATCGACGGAAGAATCAGCCCCGAAAGGGCTAAGCAAGCGGTGAAGTCAGTGTGCACAGGCTCGCCGACCATCTCCACCGCCTCCGGCGAGGATTCGAAGCCGTTCTTGGTAAAGTAGTCCGGGCTGGCTGCTTCGCTACAGGCCACAGCCGTTTTGGTCCGCCATACGCTTCGCCTCCGCTTGGCTGCGGAACTCGTTCCGTTCCGAGCAGCGCTCGAACCGAACGTCGAACAGTCCTCGCCACCCGCCTTGGTCGGGCCGCTTCGGCTCAGCAACGGTCGGAGCACAAAACAGCTCTCATGCCCGCTTCAGCAGACCAGCCCGAAACATATGGAGTGTGGAGCAGTAAGAAGACACTCGCACGCAATGTCACCTGGCACTATCCTGATGGCATCCCTTCGTCCTACCTTACTACTGACCACCCTCCCAGAATGAGTTGCAGGCACCGCCGAAATTCAGAATGTCCCTCTTTCCCTCCTCTCTAACGTTCAGCTTCAGCAGCGGGCGCGGCCGGCTGCTGCAAGCTGCTGTTAGGGCTCTCATTCCGCAGCAGCTCCCACGAGTACGCTCAAGGTAGCTAGATGCTCTGCGCGGCGATCTGCATTTGTCTTGAACACCGTCTTGATGAACTTCGTCACGATGGCAATCAATGCGGAGCGTACCGCCTTCGCCCAAGACGAGTATAGTTCACGAAACGAGCACAATCGCCGTTCGCCTGTTTCGTTTATGATAAACGTCGCACCAGCGCGGCCCAAACTACACTGTTCAATCGTGATACTCTGCACGGAATCACCGACCTTGTACGCGACCGTATGTGATGCGAGCATGTTTCTGCACTGAATCAACTCATACGAGCGCAGGTCTCCCACGATTGTCTTCTTGCCGTGGATGTTTACGATCGCGCAAAGTCGCTCCACCGCGCCAACCTGCAGGTAGCAGGCGTTCAGGAAGCCAAACAGGCGGAGATACTCAAAGTCACGGTCTCCCACTCCATTGCAGGTCGAGAAATAGCCGCGAATACCCATGGCCGCGTCCTCGAATGTGTAAAGACACGCCCCAAAGACCATCCAATCATCTCTTCGCGGGAAATGGAGTCGTTTCGCCATCGCTGAACACACGTCACCTTCGATGGGTGACAATTGAAGCCTTGTCGTGGCATCAACCATGACTCTTCGGAGCAAACCGATGAGATCCAGATTGTCAGGCTTCATTCAAGTGTGCCTTTTTCTTCAAGCGAAGCACGAAACCACCCATAGACTCGCACCGTCTCTCGATCAAAATCAGCAACCACAAGCGGAGCAACGAATTGCTCCAATGCCGTGCAATTGCGAGAGTGGTGACGGCTCTTGGCGACGCCATAACACAATTCGGTCAATGTGACGATTGAGATTTCGATGCCTTCAATCGGAAAAGCCGGAAAACAGTTCCAGAACAAAGTTGCTGCTACTTGATCAGGCAGCTGCAGAGGTTCGTATCATGCACGCACCTTCATGAGAAGGGGAGCTTGCGCATGTGAGTCACCGGTTGTTTACGGCCATTCTCCATGAAGTCCTTCGTGAATTTTCCCAAGCTGTCAGCCAGGAGAGACCACGACTTCTTTTTTGAGGGAGTGCGAGGGTTAGGCGCGTTGGTTTTTTGTCACGGTAAGTTCCTTCCGCCGAATTATATACGCCAGGACCGACGGCCAGGACTGTGCTGTCAATCTTCAGCAGGGTTCGCATCAAAAATGCCTATATCAATTCCCGCTTCTTCAAGTAATCCGTATCGATGACTGGGGCAGGTTTGGGCGGAAGGATGCCGCGTTCTTGGAGCAGGCGTTCCACGCAATTGCAGACCAAGATTGAAATCATCTTTCAGGCCACGTGTTGCTGAACACGTTTCTCGATTTCCGGTCCGATCGTGCGTTTGGCGATTCTGAGATCGTGCTCAATCTGAAGCCCCAGCCAGAGTTCGGAAGACGTGCCGAAGTATTTGGCCAAACGAAGGGCCGTGTCAGCGGTAATGGCGCGCTTTCCGTTCACGATGGCGCTGATCCGGCCAGGTGGGACCCCGATGTTGCGCGCAAGCCGATTGATACTCACGGCCATGGGTCGCATGAATTCTTCGAGAAGAATCTCTCCTGGGTGGATTGGGTCAAGCAACTTTTTGTGTGCCATGCTGTACCTCAATGATAATCCACAATCTCAACTTCGTAGGCATCGCCATCGGTCCAGACGAAGCATATTCGCCACTGATCATTGATGCGAATACTGTATCGCCCCTTCCGACTCCCTTTCAAAACTTTCAGCCTGTTCCCGGGAGGAACCCGCAGATCTTGAAGTGCCTTGGCACGGTGGAGAAGCAACAGTGTTCTTCTGGCAACCCGTTCAACGCTCCGGAACCGTGGTACGTCCTCGTCGGCAAACAACACCCCGCTTTCTCTGGAGCGAAATGAACGGATCATTGATCGTCAGTCTATT
>JACQHN010000029.1 GCA_016199015.1 Nitrospira defluvii | reverse complement strand
CTCGATCCGCTCAATGCCGAAGCCCGGCGCCTCTTCGCCACCCTCCACCTGCGACTCGGAAGTCTGATGAGTGCGAGAACAGCGTTCGAATCCCTGGCTCGCGAGGCGATGGAGCGGCAGGACTATTGGCTGGCGGAATCGCTCTTGCGGGAATATCTGACGGCAGGACCACGCTGTGTGCCATTTTTGGAAATGCTGGGGCATGTGTACGAGGAAAAGGGCGACGTCATGGCGGCGGTGGCAGAGTACGGCAAGGCGGTTGAGGTGTTATTGGAAGATCCGGACACCGACCATCCGAACCGAGCCAGCGAGCTCTTTGGCAAAATTCGCTCCCTTGCTCCCGGAAGTCCGGTCGCCTTCCGCTTTGCGGCCATGTTCGATACCGTCACGGGGCAGATGTTGCAGGCGACTCCTCAGCCCGCAGTGGGCGATTCGGGGAGCGAGCCTCCTTATCCCTCACCGATTGCAGAGTCGCCTGCCGACTCTGCTGCCGCGGTTGCCATGCCATGGGAGCAAATAGAGTCAACGCCGACTGATGCGGCGATCTCAGCAGAGGCACAAGCCCCAACAGCCGGAGACTCGATCGAAACGATGGCCTCGGTTGCTCCACTCGCTTCGGTGGAGTCGGTCACAGAGGCGTTACGACAGGACGACACTTCTGATCGGACGCCGGCCGCGCAGGTGCCTGATTTACCCACGGCGTCGGAGCTCCAGCTTCACCATGAGCCCTCGACGTTGTCAGTGGCGTCAACGACAGAACCAGTCCAGGTATCAGGTCAGAGTGAGCCGAGGGTCGCCGATTCAGCGCTTCCTGCCATGCCGGTCGCCGAGGACCCGCAGCCCACAATCGAAGTGCTGGCACAGGGTAGCAGCCATCCGATTGCAGAAGCACCGATGAGCCCAGCTCCCATGCCCTGGGATCAGATCGAAGACGCTGCCCCTGCGATTTCACCGGTAGCGGCCAGTGAGGTTCCAACATCCTCTGAGGTGGCCTCAACGCTGTCCGTGGAAGCCGAGCTTCCCGCCCCGCCGATCGCCGAGGTCCCGGAATCCACCATCGAGGTGCCGCCAGAACCTAGCCTCCACCCAATTGCAGAGAGTATGGCAGGTCCGGCTTCTATGCCTTTGGAGCAGATCGACGACGTTGCCCCCGCCAGCTCGCCGGTGACAGACAGTGACGGGTCGACGGGGGCCGAGGTGGTTTCTGCGCTATCCGGGGAGGCTGAGCTACCACCGCCACCTGTCCTTGAGGCGGCGTCTCCAACGATTGAAGTGCTTCGGAACGCCAGCGCCCACCCGATTGCAGAAGCGCCGATGAGCCCGGCCCCAATGCCCTGGGACCAGGTTGAAGAGACGCCCGGTGCAGTCTTTTCACAGGCCGAGGTAAAGATTGAGCCTGAAGTAGCGGAAGCGGAGAAGGGACAGGAAGTCTCCGTGACGGATCACGTGCTCGATGCAGGGACAGCGGCGGATCCGCCCATTCCACCCGTCCCCTCCTTTATCTCCTCATCAGGGCTCTCTTGGGAGGATATTCTCGCGGCGGTCACCGCGATGCAAGCCGCTCCTGCTCCCGCGCAGACCATGCCGAGGGCAGAAAGCGAAGCCGCCAACGATATCGCTGTGCCTGAAGAGACGGCGACGACGGTCACGCCACCTGCTGATCCCTCAGAGACAGAGTGGCTGTCGTTCGCGGCTCCGGCGTCGGATTCTTTCGCGGGCCTCGTCAGTGATTCGCCACCGCTTTCGGCACCCATGCCTTGGGAACAGATCGAAGTCGAGGACGTGGCGATTCCTCGACAAGACCCTGAGCCTGAATTCGGACCAGTCTCTGCCGATGTTGTGGGGGGAGCTCAAGATTCCACTGTGGTCATGCCTGTTGCGGAGGAAATGCATGACTCGGTGCCCACTACCGGGGCCCTCGCAGACGAGACGGTCGGCGACAGTCTCGGTCACGTTGAATCACTTTCGATGCCGGGGTTCCGTATTCTTTCTCAGGATGCTCCGGTCGAACCGGTTGAAGCGCCGGAACTGGCTGCAGTATTCGAGCCCGAACCACCAGCTGAATCAACGATCGACCTGCCGATAGAGCGCCCGTTGTGGTTGGCTGGGAGTGAGGCGATTGCGGCACCAGAACCGGACGAGCCTCGCGCAGTGCCTGCCGAATCGTTGACGGAAGCGGTCGTAGGGGCATCTCTAGAGATGCCGCCGTTGACTCTCGAACAGGACGTTGTCGAGGATATCCAGGCCCCTGTCTCTGAATCGGCAGAGGCGTTCCCTTCGAATCCACCATCTCTGGTGGAACAGCCGGTCGCTCAAGTTGCTGGTCAGGAGCCAACAATACTCACTACTCCCGAAACGGTCGTCGAAGCGGCGGTTCCTTCGGTTGTGCCTTCTGTCATCGCCGATCAGCCGGTCGTGCAGGCTGAACCGACTGCACTGCTTTCCGAAATCGTTCGTGTGGAGGAAGAGGTTGCACCGGTGTCGGAGCCTGAGAGGTCGCCGTTGTTGTCGCAAGGTCACGCATCGATGCCTGATGTCGCTGGCTGTGATGCCGGAGCACCCCAGTTGCGCGAATCGGCTGTTCCAGGTGAGGAAATTTCGAATGAACCGGCATTACCGGTGTCGGAAGGCATTCAGGCTCAATCCACGGGGGCGCCTGTCGCTGTTCGCTCGGACGAAACGAACCTGGCTTCGGTTGAATCCGTGCAGGTCGCTGAAGTGGTTGTGCCAGCAGAGGTTTCGGAGGTATTAGCGGAGCCTACTGCTGACGTACAAGCGGCCGCACCAGCGGTGGCGGCAGCCCCCGAGGCTTCCGTAGACGGTGGCCTTCGAATTCTGTGGGATGACTCCTCGTCGAAGCCGACCCCGAGCGCTTCTACGGGGAACATGCTGACACGCTGGCTGAAAAGGCCCGCAGATGTCGCTTCCGTTGGGGCCAGTCATCCGACGACGATCCCTGATGAGCCTGTGCCTCCTGTCGCTCCGCCGGTGGGTGAGCGACCAGAAGCGACCCCTCTTGTGACGGACCGCCCTGTTGGTCGATCGGACGACTCCACGCCCCTGCATGGGGAGCAGCCTGCCCCTCGTTCAAAACCGAGCAAGCCGGCAGTCGGGCAGGCGTGGCATCGCATCGGTCGGACCGTGACCTCCCTCATCGGCGCGGGGGTCTCGACGACGCGATCGCTGATTGTCCTGGTGGTGGCGCTGATCGGGCTCACATTAGCGATCCTCGCCGGCTCCGTGGGTGCAATCGCATTGACCTGGCTGATCCTTGAAGAACAACCCACTCCAGCCTATCGAACTATGACCTCGGTGCCACAACACACGCTCCAGGATTCTCAGAAAAACGGGTATTTCCTCCTGCTTGGCTTCAGTGCCGCACCGACACAGGATCCTGTGCAGGCTGGGATCGACCGACGAGCCGAGGAGGCCGATCGTGCAGTCACCCTCACCTGTCTGACGGGAGAAGGCAATGGCTCAGGCACTCAACAGGGTGCGTCGGCTGAGGTGACGGGCAAGTGGCTGAAGAGGGTCGATCCTGCGGCGCAGATGCGGATCGAGGCGGCCGGGGTGAAGTCCTGGGCCTCCCAGGCTGGGGTCGCCATGGGCCGGTACCGGCAGTGGCTCACCAAACCCTTCGAAGATTGGGGGTTTGGGCAGCCGGTCAGTCCGAACTGTGGCGTGATTCTCTATGCTCATCGCTTGTATGTCGCGGAGGGATTTGCGCAGGATGTGGATGCGGGGGTCGCGCGGCTCGAAACCGATCTCACCGCCTGGCGGACAGTATTCGGGCAGGCCAAGACCATGCCGGTAAAAATGCTGGCCAGTGACGCCCTCAATGACGACATCGCAGTGGTAAGCGGGCTGTTGCTACGGACGGACCTCGATGACCGACTGATCAGTCGGCTCGCCAAGCTTGCACGGCCGCTCGACCAAGCTGAGCAATCGGTTCGTTGGCCGATGCAGAGCCAATTCGTGTTAGCCACGAAGACGCTGGAGGAGACGGTGAACCATGACACGGCCGATGCCCGTCCGTTCTATGGCTCGGTCGCCGCCGCCCTGCCGTTGCCGAAGCAGCGTCGATTCAATGCCTATGCACAATACTATGAAGCCGTGGGCAAGGCGGCGGCGGAAGGCCGGTATGCCGACTTGCCGAAACAGTCCCAGTTTGTGCGCACGCCTCCGTATGGTCTGACGGACCTGTTGATGAATCCTATCGAGAGCCTCGTCGGGATCGACCCGCTCCCGACTTGGGAGACGTATGCCGGTCGAGTTTTGGAAACCGATGCGCGCCTGCGTCTGGTGTCCCTGCAAGCCTGGCTGCGCCGGGCTCCACCTGAGCAAGATCTGCTCACCAGAGTAGCCAAGGCTGGGCAAGGGCTCTATGACCCCTTCACAGGTTTTCCGATGCTGGTCAACATGAAGAAAGGTGTCTTCTATAGTGTGGGGCGGGACCTGAAGGACAATGAAGCGCAGGACCGATTCGACGTGGTCGTGCAGATTCCCCCGACCGCATGGGCCGGCGGCAAACGGACGGCCGATTTGACTGACAGCAAGTAATTCTGTCTGAATACCACTCTCCGCGCCCTATCGCAGATTCCACCTGGATCCAGCAGTTGTTCTCCCGACAGAGCCGGTTTCCGTAGCCGTTGACTCCATGCTCGCGTCCTGGGCGACGCGGTCAACCGATGCACCGTCGGTGCGTTTTCCCTGCACAGGGGGGTGGATCGATGGTGCTTCGGAAGAGCAAAGAGGGCATGAGTGTCCATCGTCAGGGAACGCTGGGGAGCGCGAGGACGTCTGTTCAGGCGAGGGGGTGGCGCGGGCAATCTCTTGATTTTGTGGCTGCTCGGATCGAGAATCGGACGGATCTCAGTGACCACGAGACCCCTCGCACTCGCGATCGTGAGGGTGATCAGGTCGGGCCGTGGCGGCAGGAGGGGAGCCATTGTCCAGCCCACATATTAGATCGTATTCTACCCGTCTATCGGATGCTGGTGCGGTAGGCGGCCATGAACGGCTGGCATTCTCCTATCGGTGTAGATGGGCAACCCGGCAGCCTTTGCCTGGGTGAGAGGGTGGGATCTCTGGATCGAACCCAGGCATTGGATCGGTTCTTAGCAGGGATTGAGCGGCGGGCATTCCGCATGGCACAGATTGCCACGGGGAATGAGGACGAGGCGCTCGATCTCGTGCAGGATGCCATGTTGAAGCTCGTACAGAATTATGGCGATCGGACTGAAGGGGAGTGGGGACCGCTTTTTCACTGTATTCTGCAGAGTCGTATTCGCGATTGGTACCGCCGGACGAAGGTGCGGAACCGTCTGCGAGAATTTTTCCATAGCCCGCAGGATGAAGAAGAACGAGAAGATCCGCTGGAGCAAGTTCCCAACCGAGTCGCCGTGGCGCCCGATGAAGACCTGAAGCGCAAGCGCGCCTGTGCGGCACTCGATGTCGCATTGCGCGCCCTCCCGTTGCGGCAACAGCAGGCGTTTCTCCTGCGCATCTGGGAAGAGCTGGGCGTGGCGCAAACAGCGCACGCGATGGGCTGCTCGGAGGGCAGCGTCAAGACGCATCTCTTTCGTGCGTTACAGGTTTTGAGAAAACGATTAGGAGAGCATTGGCCATGAGTGAATGGTCGAACCCACAATCGGACCCGTTAGCGGCGGCAGCGAAGCGTCTTCTGGATCAGAGTGTGCACGATCTTGATCAAAAGACCATCTTGCTGGTGCAGCGCGCGCGGCTGAATGTATTGGACCATGCATCACCCCGGCGGCCCTGGCTCAGGTGGGCCGGTGGAGCGGCCCTGGCCTCGGTGGTCGCATTGGCTCTCACGCTATGGATATGGCCATCCATCGGGGGAAACCATTCCCACCTCCCGCTGCTCGAAGATCTTGAATTGATGCAATCATCCGAGAACATCGAACTCTCGGAAGACCTCGAATTCTATGACTGGCTGGCCGATGGTCCCGCTACGACCGGCTAGGCGACTGTTGCTGCTCGGCGTCTGGCTGTGTGCCACGCTGGCACAGGCCGCCCCGGAGTCGTTGCCGCGAGCAGATGAAGCGGAGACGGATTTTCTGGAATTTTTGGGTTCCTGGCACAATGAGGATGGACGCTGGGTGGATCCATTCGAAACGTCTGATGATCTTCTTTCGAGAAATTCGCCAGGGTCGAAAGCCGAAAAGGTAGACTCTGGGGTACGCGCCCGCAGGCAGCCGAAGAGCGTCGAGCCGAGTCAGAGTCCGGACACACCACGCGAGCGGATGAGGATGCAGACCGGTCCATGAGAGCGTTACGTATTTGCATGATCGTGCTGGCATGTGGGGTGGCGTCGGCCTGGGCCCAAGGCGAGCCAACAGGGGTGCCATGGAGCCAATTGAGTCCCGGCGAACAACAACTGTTGCAGCGTTTCAGCGACACCTGGGATCAGTTGCCGCCGCGCAAACAGGAGCGATTACGCAACGGGGCCCAGCAATGGGGGACGATGACGCCTGAGGAGCGTCAAGAGGCAAAGCAGCGGTTCAAACAATGGCGGACACTTCCGCCGGAGCAACAGCAGCAACTGCGCGAACGGTTTCAGCAATTTCGTCAGCTTCCGCCTGAACAACGCGAGTCTGTGCGCGATGCCAGACGGTGGTTCAGGTCCCTGCCCCCCGAACAGCGTCAGGCGTTGCGGGAAAAATTTAAGAGTATGTCGCCCGAAGAGCGCCGCGCGTATCGGCGAGAGCTTCGCCGTCAGTATGGCGGGAATGGCGGCGGACAGGCACCCGGCGCGTCCTCTCCTGAACTACGGTCGGAGTAGAGTAACGTTTCCCCTCCCACACTCGGACATCACCCCAACAGGATACTGAAAAAGTCCGCCAGCAGCATTCTCGACACCCGTGAAGAGTGAGGCGTATCTCGTCAGGGAGCAGAGCTTATGGCCAATGGCTTATAGCTAAAAGGTCAGAACACCGGGGTCTGACTCTGTTTCAGGCCATGCGCTATACGCCATTTGCTCCCCCGCTTCGCGCCGAGAGACGAACGACGACGAGTGGAGAGGCCGCCTTTTTGAGCATCCTCCGGGAGTGCTCTCTTATCGCAGATACGTGCAGATCATCGGAGTTCTAGCATGCGGAAGTAGTGTTTTCACAGCCTGCTAATCGATGGGTTAGATCTTACTGATTTCGAATGCTGACTCTGGTGTATCCGTCCCCCGGTGATCTTTCACGTAGACGCTGCCGGGCCGGCTCTTGGCGACCTTCTTCAGTTCGGAAGCAATCTTGCTGACATCGCCGGGGTGAGAAATGGTGCGATGTTCGTTGGTCACCACGGCGATGGACAGGCTCATGATGGGAAACCGCTCGTGATTGCCCCGCCGGTCGACGGAATCGATGAACCCCTTCTGGCGATCTTCCGGATCGTAAAAGTCCGGGATCACCAAATCAAAACGCTTGATGAGGGTTTGGCAGATGGCCTCAATGGTGGCGGGCGTGCTCATGAATACAAAATCGTCTCCGCCCACATGGCCGACAAACCCATCGGTGCCGGCCAGTTCGCTGACGACGGTCGTCAGGATCCGGCACGTAACCACCAGCACCTCATCGCCGCGGGCATAGCCGTAACGGTCGTTGAAGGACTTGAAGTTGTCGAGATCCAGGTAGGCTAAGGCAAAGGGCGCTCGGCTGTCGATACGCGTGGTCGTTTCATGAAGAATCGTGCTGTTGCCTGGGAGCCTGGTCAAGGGATTGGCGTCCAACGAGCGTTCAAGCCGGCTGAGGCAGAGGCGCACCCGTTGCGGGACTTCGTCAGGTCGGTAGGGGACGGCGATATAGTCATCCACGCCGAGCGTCGCCCAATCCAAATCGTTGATCCGGATATCCCGAACCAGGATGATCAGCGGGAGCCGTCCCAGGAAGGGATCGGCGCGCAACTCTCGGGCGAGGGTGTCTGCCGAACGTCCGTTCGTACCCTCTGCGGCCAATACCAAACAGGGCGGATCATGCACCAGTTCGTGCATCGCCAGGCGGCCGGCATCTGCCGCAACGACAGTGAATCCAGATCGACTCAGTCCAGCGGTCAGCCGCTCGATTTCGGTTGGGTCGTTGTGCAGCAATAGGATGCGTCGGTTGGAAGGAAGGCCGCTCATAGGTAGTCATCGATGGTCTGGAATTCTTCCTCGGCCTTGGCGAGGCACTGGGCGAGACTCTGCGCGTCCAGGCCCACCAGATCCCAGGCCTGACGGGAAAGCGGCGGTACCAGATCGTCGCCGGGGTTGCCACAGGCCAGGCCCTTGACCAGCACATCGGCCACATGCACGATCGCGGCTTGGAGCGGCGCGTCCAGGGCGGCAGTCGGGTTGTGATGATAGAGAATAGGTTCGCGCAGACTGGTCGGAAGATGCCAGGCGGTTGCGAGCCATCCCCCCACATCGGCATGGGTCACTTCGAACAGCTCTTGTTCGTTTTCTATCAAAGAACGGGAGGTCTTGCGAGTAGCTGCCGTAATCTGCCGGCCGACATCGGGCCATTTGACATAGAGCACCACTTTGCCGATGTCATGCAGGAGGCCGGCGACAAAGACTTCTTCTGGATTCTTCAGCGCGGCTTTCGTGCCGAGGATATGTGCGGTGATGGCGACGCCCAGTGAGTGACGCCAGAGCTCGTTCATGCCGGCGTTTTTCATCATGTCG
Source organism: Nitrospira defluvii (assembly GCA_016199015.1). GTDB lineage: Bacteria > Nitrospirota > Nitrospiria > Nitrospirales > Nitrospiraceae > Nitrospira_A > Nitrospira_A defluvii_B. Next base: position 9,083 of record JACQHN010000029.1, on the reverse strand, counting down.
AACGCGGTCGCGCATAATGTGAGGCCCTTGACCACGTTCAACCCCAGCACTACCACGGCATGGGCGACCGAGGCGATGCGCGAGGGGAATCCGTAAAACGGCGAATTAGCCAGCCGCAAGACTTTGGCGGACAGCACTTGATCCTTCTCGATCAGGGTGCCGATTTCTTCCGCCGAGACGTTGGTGCGGCCGATCATTGAAGCGAGCTTTTGAACGACATGGGGCAGGGTCGGCAACTCGCCGACTTGCTCGATCCGTCGATGGAGATCAACCTTAGCTGAAGGACTCATGATATCGGCGTCGGGCCCGGACTCTCGCTGACCCCATGCGTGGTGCGAAGGTGGAGCCGGATCGCCTCCAGAAGTTGGCGTTGAAGCGGGTCGTTGCTGACAAGTCGGAAGCGGTGTTCGAGTTCGGCTTCCAGTTCGGCGAGGGTTTTGCCACCGGCGTCGCCTGCCTCCCCCTCGATAAACACGGAGGCCAGGCCCAGGCGCTGCAAGCGGGGGAGGGTTGCCTCATCCAGTTCGGCGCCGGAGGGAAGCACCACGAGCCCGGCTGCGTTCGTGACGGGTTTGGCTAAGATCATGCCCGGCGTGAGTTCTTCAATCACGACTCGTCGCATGGGGGGCTCTCGTGCATGTTCGGTGCGTTCGCTCGGGAGGCCACTGATCGATACGATGGCCACCCACGGAGTTGGGGCCCGCCCATGAGAAAATGAGGGCGTCCAGTTGGACTATATCGGCTGAAAGGCGGACGATCTTGAGGCGCGGAGCATAAAACGTGTGACATGAAGTGGCTTCCCTGGATGACCGAACGCTGGGCGTGACTTGACAGAACTGGGGACATTCCACAGAATCGGGCGAATCATCAGGAGTGTGTGAGTCGATGAGTCGATCAACAGGCATGGGTGGTGAGAAGGGCCTCAGGCGAGGGGCATTGTCGGCATCGCCTATTCCGACTCACGTGGTGTCCAATGAGGAGTTTGCCCCGCACCCACAAACCGCTGCTCAGGCCCGCGTCGACCATCTGGTCACTGCAGCTGCCGATTACGCAGCCGCATCCTTAGGCCTCACGCGGCGCGACTTGCTGCGCACGACAGGTGGAATGGCAGTGGCGCTCTTGGCCATGAATACTGTGTTCGGCAAATTCTTCGACGTGTTGGATGTCGAAGCGGTCGAAGCAGCGGCATTCGCGGAGCGTACCGGCGAGCCCTATTTTATCTTCGATGTGCAAACCCATTATGTCGGGAGCCACTACGATCCGGCCGGCGCCGAGGCTGGTCGCAAAGGGGCGGTCACCAAGCAGGCCCTCTTGTCGTTGCGCCGACGGACACGAGAGGCGGGACTGAATCCGAAGCTCTCCGCGGATCGTGGCACCATCGACGATCTCTCCTGGCAGAACTTCATCAAAGAAATATTTCTGGACAGTGAGACCTCCATCGGGTTGATCAGCACCCCGCCGGGACCCTATCCTCAGGACGCTGTCGTGCCTCCGAAAGAAATGGCGCACATCCGGGACGAGATCAACCGCTTGGCCGGTTCGCAGCGCATGCTGGCGCATGGGTTGGCCACGCCGCAATTGGGCCTCAAAGATTTGGACTTTATGGCGATGCAGGCCGAGACTCTCAAGGTGGAGGCCTGGAAATGCTACACGGGGTCCTGCCCGGTTGGATTCGAGCAGGGTTGGTGGATGGATGACGAGAAGATCGCGTACCCCATGCTGGAGCAGGCGCGGAAACTGAAAATCCCGCGCATCTGTGTTCATAAGGGCCTTCCGCTTGGTCCGGTGCCCGAGTACAACCACCCCCGCGATCTCATCAGGGCGGCCAAGGATTTTCCCGATCTGCAGTTCCTCGTGTATCACTCCGGCCTGCTGACGTCGGCCTCAATCGATGACACCTTCGCGAAGACTGGGGCCATTCCCTGGACGACGGAGTTCTGTCGGATGAAACAGGCCGAGCCGGCTATTCAGAATATCTATATGGAACTCGGCTCAACATTTGGGCAGCTGGTGACCGCACATCCGGCGGTCTGCGCCCATCTGCTTGGGCAGATCACAGGCGCCTTTGGGGTGGAGCATGTGTTGTGGGGAACGGACTCGATTTGGTCGGGGACCCCGCAGTGGCAAATCGAGGCCTTTCGGCGGTTTCAGATCCCGGATCAGTTGATTGAACAGCATGGGTACGTGCCCCTGACGCGTGAGGTCAAGACACAGATTTTTGGCCTGAACGCTGCGAAACTATTCGGCGTCGATGTCGCCGCCACACGCAAGCAGGTGCCGTCTGATTACGTGGGCCGTATGCGGATGAGTTACCTGGAGGAAGGCCCTGAGCCGAGTCATCGATTGTATGGATGGGTGGCGGGGTAAGTCGCGTTAAGTGTGAAGCGTTAGGCGTTAGGTGAATAGATGATCAGATTCGTGAAAGTCAGGATTCCCCTCGCCCCATCTGGGGAGAGGGGTGGGTGAGGGGCAAATCCCCATGAGCCCACCCTCACCTTTCTCCTCTCCCTCCCTTGGAGGACGAGGAAGCGGGGTTGACGCCGGGAGTGTAGCCTCCTCAGCAAAAATTATTTTCGGATGAAGGTTAGCTGTCGCCATGTATCAAGAGACCGAGAGCCTCCTGAGGGAGGAACGCGTTAGCCTGACTGATCAGATCCGCCGGGCGGCGCTCAGTGTTCCCAGCAACATTGCTGAAGGGACAGCGAGAGAGTCACAAAAAGGAGAATGGAATGAAGAGCGAGATTCTGTATCCGGGCGCGTTTCCGATGGTGCGGGTGTACTTGGCTGACGGTGAAACGGTGAAGGCCGAATCCGGCGCCATGGTGGCCGCGTCGCCGACGATCGACATCGAAAGTAAAATGGAGGGCGGCTTCCTGGGCGCCTTGTCGCGCAAGATGCTCAGCGGTGAAAAGTTTTTCTTTCAAACGCTCCGGGCCAGTCGCGGAGCAGGAGAAGTCTTGTTGGCGCCGACGGTGCCCGGCGAAATCGTCGTGATGGACCTCGATGGCGTGAATGAATATATGGTGCAGAAAGACGGATTCCTGGCCGGAGCGGAAGGCGTGAAGATTGAGAGTAAGATGCAAAGCCTCACGCGCGGGTTGCTGGGCGGGGAAGGATTTTTCATTCTGAAGATCAGCGGGACCGGGCAGCTCATGCTCAACAGCTTCGGCGCGATTCATAAAATCGAGCTCAAGCCGAACGAAGAATACATCGTCGATAACAGTCATCTGGTCGCCTGGACCTCCACGACTACCTACAATATCGAGAAGGCCTCCTCCGGCTGGATCGCCAGCCTCACGTCGGGTGAAGGGCTGGTTTGCCGCTTCCGCGGTCCCGGCGTCGTGTACATTCAGAGCCGCAATCCCGGTAGTTTTGGGAACTGGATACGGCAATTCATCCCCGTTTCGGAATAGCGGCTGGTGAAAATGCTCGTGCACTTCGTTCTCGGCTCACGACAAATCCTCAACGTACCCCTGAGGGTACGCCTCCGGTTTGCGTTCACCTGCGGCCTCGTTCACAACCATTTTGATCAGCCGCAAGATCGCATCCGATGAACCTTACTCCCAACGCTCTGTGTTTCGGTGATGACTTGCCGGCGACCGGTGCGCCCTGTCGTGTCACGCTGTCGGTGGATGGGCTGCGCCTCATTCCGTCCGAAGGTTCCCCTCTCATCGAGGAGTCCGTGGCGTTCGCGGCCCTGTCGGTTGCGGCCGGCGGGTTGGATCACGATCAGCTGGTCTTGTCGTGGATGACCGGCGCCTCGGCCCGTACGCTGTACCTGAAAGACCCAACGCTGATCGTCGCATTTCGTCGCATGGCGCCACCCGAATTGACGGCGCCTCTGGAGCGTGCAGCCGAACATGTCCGGCGTGTCCGGCACAGCCATCGCCTATTTGGGGGCAGTGCCGTGGGGATTGTGGTCGGTCTCGGTCTGTTGCTCTGGTTCGGCTCCGATCTGATCGTCGAGTGGACGGTCGCCAGGATCCCCATCGAGTGGGAACAGAAACTCGGTGAAGCGGTCTATCAAGATGCTTTGTCCAAGGAAACGGTGCTGAAGGAGGGGCCTGCAGTCAGTGCCGTGCAGGAAATGACTCAGCGTCTGACCGACAAGATTCTTCACAACCCCTACAAGTTCCAGGTCTCCGTGGTGCAGAGTCCCGTCGTGAACGCGTTCGCGCTGCCGGGAGGCTATGTCGTGGTGTTTACCGGCTTGATGAAGAAGGCAGAAAGCGGTGAGGAGGTGGCCGGCGTATTGAGTCATGAGTTGAACCACGTGCTGCAGCGGCACGGTCTGGAGCGTATGGTCAAAATGCTGGGGTTAGCGGCGGTGGTCAGTATTGTCGTGGGAGACCAGCAGGGCCTGATCGGGCTGGCTAGGGAGCTTGGGCTGAACCTGGTGACGTTGAAGTTCGGTCGCGAACAGGAGACTGAGGCGGATGTCACCGGCATTCGTCTCTTGTCTGCCGCGCGCATCGCGCCGGAGGGAATGATCGGATTTTTTGAACGCCTCTCAGAGAAAGATAAGGAGCGCGTGGAGCTTTTCTCCACCCATCCCATGAGCGCGGCTCGTGCGGAACGGCTGAGGGCAGAACTGGCGGAGTTGCCCAAGCGAAGTCCCGAGCCGTTCACCTTCGAGTGGAAGAGCATACAGGAATCGCTGGCCAAGTCTGAGCTCAACAAATGATGCGAGGTTCACGAGGATGCGTATCGGGGTGGTATCGGATACGCATGGGTTATTCGATCGAGCGATTGCCCGCCACTTTGCCGGAGTCGATCATATCCTGCACGCCGGAGACATCGGCCGGCGAGAGGTCATCGAGCAGCTTGCGCAGATTGCTCCCGTGACGGCCGTGTCCGGCAACGTAGATGGATTCGAGGTGAGCGGGTTCCCTATGGAGCAGGTGATCGAATTGGCGGGATGCCGGATTGCCCTCTATCACCGGCTCTACGAAAAAGGAAAATTGACGCGTGATGGCGCCCACTTCTTGAAGCGAACGACTCCGGCCATCTGTGTGTATGGGCATACTCATCAGCCGAGGGCAGAATGGCGCGAAGGCGTGCTGCTGTTCAATCCTGGTTCTGCCGGACCGAAACGGTTTTACCTGCCGCGCGTCATCGGACTTCTCCTGTTCCAGAATGAGACGATCGAGCCGCAGCACATCACATTGGCCGATCGAGCGGAGTGAGCGGCCCTCACCCACTAAGTACTGGAAACCCACGAGGAACTTTTTTCTCTACATGAATAAAGGGTTTCGTTATAATGCCGCAGGCTACAGGCATGTAGCCTGTTTAGGAGGAGTCATTCACTTGTCTCAAGGAGGAGGACTTATGCTAAGAAAACTATTCGTCGTGTTGGGCGCCGTCGCGGTGGTGTCACAAGCCGGATTGGCCATGGCAGCGAATCCCGATACGGGACCAGGCTGTGGTCTTGGGAAGTTGGCTTGGGCGGATTATAAGAACCAGAAGAACATCGCGCCGCAAGTCATGATGGCCACCACCAACGGGACCTTCGGGAGCGGCACATTCGGCATCAGCTCCGGAACATCGGGTTGCACGAATGACGGACAGGTGATGGCAGATCAGAAAACGAATATGTTTGCCCATTTGAACTTTGACAATTTGTCCCAAGAAATGGCTCAGGGCAAGGGCGAGCATTTGGCTTCATTGGCCACCCTCATGGGGATTCCCGCGGAACAGCATGCTGCGTTCTTTGCATTGACCCAAGAGCGCTATACGGCCCTGGTCGAGGCGGGTGAAACCTCCTCGGTCGCATTAGTGAAGGCCTTGAACGACGCGGTCGGCAAGAGTCCTGTCCTTGCGCAGGCCGTCAGCCGCTAAGTTTTTGTTCACACTCATGATAGGGCTCCGGTCACTGATCGGAGCCCTGTTTTTTTCTCGGCGTTCGATCGTGCATATCTGGTTTGCCCTTCTGGCCGTTCTTCTCCTCACGACCTCTGTCGAGGCGGGAGAATCCATCACGCCCTATCTGCAGGATCTTATTCAGCGGGCCCACCAGGCTCGATTGGCGGATCAGCGCGAGTGGCATCTCCTGCTCCACTATCGAGCCAACGTATTTGGCGGCTACACCAGTGAGCAGGACGATCCCGGTTTCTTCATGTCTCCAGATGGGAAGACCGATCCCGACGCGGAGCTTGCCGCCACACTCACACAATTTTTTTCGCCTGACCTCGTCGGTCGTTCACAGCAGCCGACTCAATGTGCATTCGTCGCACGGTACGCGTGGTTGACGGAGCAGCTTTCCTTTGACGAAAGTCGTCTCACGCCGATGAAATGTGACCGGTTTGAGCAATGGTTTGCCGGATTCGAAGCTCAATCGATCTCACTCATTTTCCCCTCTGCGTTCATGAACAATCCGGCGTCGATGTTTGGACATACCTTTCTTCGGATCGACCAACGGGGGCAGACGGCGCAAACCCGTCTGCTTGCCTACACTATAAATTTTGCAGCCGATGTCCCGGCAGGCTCGAATCTGGATTACCCCATACGCGGCATTTTCGGCGGCTACCGTGGATACTTCTCAACTATTCCCTATTATCTCAAGGTGCAGGAGTATCGGGACATCGAGAACCGTGACATCTGGGAGTATCGGCTGAATTTTAGTGGGGACCAGATTCGTCGGCTCCTCATGCATGCCTGGGAACTTGGGAACGCCTCGTTTGATTATTTCTTCTTCAAAGAAAATTGCTCGTACCACTTGTTGTCGTTGTTGGAATATGCGGATCCCTCACTGCACCTGACCGACCAATTTCTGTTCTGGACCGTTCCTGCCGACACGGTCCGTCTGCTCGCGGCCCAGCCAGGATTGGTGAGCGATATCGCATTCCGTCCGTCTCGGGTGACGCTCATTCGCCGCAAGCGCGAACACTTATCCCAACCGGAACATGCGTTGGTGAAACGGGTGGTGCGAGACGCATCGGCCAGTCAGTCGGAGGAGGTCCGTGCTCTGCCGCTGTCTCGCCAAGCATTCGTCTTGGATGTGGCCTCCGACTTTGTGCGTTATACAGGCGAGCGTGACGAGGACCTGGCTGCCGTTTCAAGAGACCGTAACAGGCAGATTTTGACAGCTCGGAGTCTGTTGCGGATTCCGTCTGAAGATCTCGCGATTCCCCCCTTCGCGATGCAGCCGGAATTGGGCCACAAGACATCCCGTGTGAGTGTAGGCGGCGGCTGGCGCAATAACGACACGTTCGAAGAAGTGGCTATGCGGACGGCTTACCATGATGTGCTCGACCCTGAGCCGGGATACACGCCGGACGCACAGATTGAACTCGGCTCGATTAGCCTGCGCCACTATAACCGAGCCGATCAGACGCGAGTTGAACGGGTGACGTTGGCCAATGTCATGTCGATCTCGCCCATGGATTCGCTGTTCCATGCCCCCTCGTGGAAGTTGAATCTGGGGATGCAGACCGTCAGGCAGGGAGCCTGCGAGCTGTGCAGCAATTGGAATGTCAGCGGTGGCATCGGCGCGGCGACTGAAACGCATGTGTTTCGTCGTGAAGTGTTCTTTGCGTTTGCCGAGGTGGAGGGGAACTATAGCCGGGCCTACGAGGAGCGTCATCGCGTTGGCGGTGGCGCATCGGCGGGCTTCTATGCCGATCTCGCTGAACGGTGGCGGATGTTAGCCGCGACGACCTATTTGCGGTATGCCTTGGGCGAGACGTCAGACGACTTCAGGTGGTCGGTAGCGCAACGCTACACGGTCGCTCAAAATTGGGCATTGCGGCTGGAATACAATCACCGCGATCATGACAACGACGTGTTGTTCACCGTACAGGCGTTTTTCTAGGACGTCTGCAGGGCGTTGATATCACCCTCGATATGCAGATGCGGTGTGTAGACCGTTTCTGCCAGGATCCCTCCTTGTTTCAGATTGACAAGATTAGGAGCCTTACTTATACTTCGCGCCAGTAGAACGCTCAACAAAGTGAGAATGGTTGGGCGTGCCATTAACCATAAACCTCGAGAGGGAGGCCTTATGAAGAAGGTGACCGTCTTGTTTTCTCTGAGCCTGATCAGCGCAGCGTATCTCAGCCTCACCGGCTGTCAGATCGTGGCGTCCCCAATGGCGGGCGGACTCTACAATGAAACGAAGTATGGTGATGTGGCGACGACCCACACCAGCGCGACGAAGGAAGGCAAGGCCTGCGGTACCTCCATCTTGGGTTTGGTAGCGACGGGTGATGCCAGCGTCTCGGCGGCGAAAGCGGCCGGCGGGATCACCACGGTGGCTTCGGTTGACCACTCTGCCAAGAACATCCTCGGAATTTTCGGCGAATGGTGCACGATCGTTAAGGGCAGCTGATCTTTCGTGTTGTCTCTCTGAGAAAGGGTCTTCGGGATATCATCCCGAAGACCCTTTTTTCTTTCTTCATCCACCCGCCTCCTACATGCTACGGTACGACGAGTATGCGGCTCCTCGTCTTCGTGATCATGCTCCTGGTTCCACTGTGGACCCCACTTTCAGGACGAAGCGCTGAATTCGGCGATATCGACGTGAGTGTCTACATGCTGGGGAGTTGGCCCCATGATCAGAATTTGTACAACCAGGGAACGACGGTGCCGGCTTCGATCCAACAGGGGGTTGGGGCTGGGATAAAAATAGGACTTTTCCCGTATTTCACCAAGAGAGTCGTCGGGATTGAACTCGATTCGTTCGGTCACGGTGGGGCGCTTTCGTTTCTGAACAATCCGAACGGGCACAATAGCGGAATCGGCCGCTCGGATATGCTGGTGCTCAACACGATGTTCAACCTGGTCTTGCGCTACCCTGGCGAGGTCGTGATGCCCTATGTCGGGATCGGGGCCGGTTGGTCTCACGGCATATTGTTGAATCCGAATATTCAGGGACGGGCCGACAAGGATTTCGACTCCGCCCGCGCGTTTGGACACCAATACCTGGCGGGAGTGCGGGCCATGGTCAGCCCGAAGGTGTTTATCTTCGGAGAGTATCGATACTTTTCCGCGAACTATCACTGGGAAGGCTTGGCGGTAGATTTTCGCGCGCATTACGGACTGTTCGGAGTCGGTCTGCATTTCTGATCTGCATTGGTTATGAGTGG
>JACQHN010000152.1 GCA_016199015.1 Nitrospira defluvii | reverse complement strand
CTTCTAGGCCGGTCATCACGACGATGGGGATGCCCATCGAGACCTTGTGTATCGCGATCAGCGTGTCAAACCCCTGGCTGTCGGGCAATGACAAATCGAGCAAGACGATCTCGATCCCGCCCTCTTGCACAGAGGTGATCCCCTTGGCAAGTCGGTCAACATGGGTGAGCTTGAACCGGCCGGGGTCCGTCTCGGCGAGGAGTTCCCGCAATATTCTGGCGTCACCAGGATTGTCCTCGATCAGGAGGATATGTGTCGGGACCCCGTTCACCCCGTCAGCCTTTCCCATTCACCGGAAGCACGACGATGCCGAGCCAGAAATCTTCGATGGATCGCACCACCTTGATGAACTGGTCCAGATCGACCGGCTTCGTGATATAGCAGTTGGCATGAAGGTTATAACTCTTCAACACATCTTGCTCATCTTGCGAGGTCGTCAGCACGACGACGGGGATGCGTTTGATGGCCTCATCGGCCTTGATGTGAGCCAGCACCTCCCGGCCGTCTTTTCGGGGAAGATTTAAATCGAGCAGGATCAGATGGGGGCGCTTCGCCTTGGCATAGGGACCCTGCCGGCGCAGATAGGTCAAGGCTTCCTCACCGTCTTTGAGCACGGTCAGATGGTTCATGACCTTCGCTTCCTTCAAGGCTTCCATCGTGAGGCGAACATCGCCGGGGTTATCTTCAACGAGGAGAATCTCGATCGGCTTTACCAGCTCAGGGGCCATAATGGGTTGTTCCTTTCGTTCCGTCATTCATTCGCGCGCGCGGTGTCGTGGCTACGTTCGTGGTCCCGGATAGTAAAGTAAAACGTTGCTCCCTTGCCAGGCTCAGATTCTACCCAGATGCGCCCCCCGTGCCGTTCGACGATCTTCTTGCAGATCGCCAGGCCGATGCCGGTTCCCGGGTATTCCTGTCTGTTATGAAGCCTCTGGAAAATAACGAAGATCCGATCTGCATACTGCGGGTCGAGTCCGATCCCATTGTCACGAACGGACAACAGCCATTCGGTGTCGGTTCGCTTGGCGGAGACGTGAATGCGCGGCGGTTCTTCCCCTTGGAATTTGACGGCATTGCTCAGCAGGTTTTGAAACAATTGCGCCAACTGTTTTTCATCACCCATGACCGTCGGCAACGGGTCATGAGTGACCACCGCGCCGCTTTCTTTCACGGCGTTCCGTAAGTTGTCCAGCGCATAGGTGAGAGCGGCTTCCACCGAAGTGGGCTCGAACTGTCGGCCTCCCGTGCTGACTCGTGAATAGGCTAAGAGGTCTTGAATGAGCCGTTGCATGCGGTTGGCGCCGTCAACGGCAAAGGCGATAAATTCATCCGCATCAGCATCGAGTTTTCCCTTATAGCGCCTCGCCAAGAGTTGCGTATAACTGCTCATCGTGCGGAGGGGTTCCTGCAAGTCATGCGAAGCCACATAGGCGAATTGTTGCAAATCTGCGTTGGAACGGCCCAGTTCCGCCACAGACTCCTCCAAGTCTTGCCGCGTCTTGACCAGGTCGTTCCGCTCGCGCCCCAGTTTCCATGAGACCCAGATGCCGTAGCCGGTCAGGGGGAGTACGACCAGCAACCCGATTCCTCCGACCATCCACACCAGCCGATCGACGGGGGCATAGACCTGGTCGTGGTCCAGGCGAAACAAGACCAGCCAGTCGAACCCGCGAAAGTTGCCATACCCTCTGGTCCAGGCATAGCCAGTGATGACCGCGGCTCCTCGGCGATGATGGACTTCTTCCACGAAACCGGGCCGATCCCGCTCAACGGCGGCTTTGGCTTGCGACGGCAGGTTTAGCTTCACCGGACTGCCGTTCATGCTTGTCGGTCGATTCTTTTCGCTGCGCACCGTCCCTTCTCGATCAAGCAGCAACCAATCGTAGGTGGCTTCTCCGTATCGCAGCCGGCCCTCCTGCTCAAAAACCGTCCGAAGGTTTTCGATCGGTACCCGTGTGGCCACCACCCCGAGAAATTCTCCTCGTGCCCCATAGATCGGCGCCGAGAACCCGACGGCCATGTTTCTTTGTGATTCAGGTGAGGGATGCGCGTCTTCCAGGTGGACAGTGCCCGTCCCCCGCACCACATCAAACGAGTCGGGATTCAAGCCTTGCGTACCTTGTGCGGGAAGCGCGTCGGTCGCGGCGATCAGTCGTCCGTGTTCATCGGAGACTCCCAGCCAAGAGTAATATTGATAGAGCTGTTTGTATTGTAGGAGCCGGGCGGTCTTTTCACCGGAGGTGCCTTCTCGGAGTACGCCGTCATTTGCAAATAACTGGATATCGCCGAACCGTTCGAACAGCACGCGGTCGAGGGTGTCCGCGACGGCGGTGGCGTTCATGGCCAGTTCTCTTCCTCGTTCAGAGACCAAGAGGGTCCGCAAGAACAAAAGGGCATAGAGCCCTAGGGCCGCGGCGATAACAAAGCAGAGGAAGAGGACCAGCGGAAGGATCCCTTCGGTCCATTGGTGTCTGTCTTCCTTGGACCCTGGTTGGGGAGAGGAGTTTCGCACAGGTGTTTCCATGAATGCCACGTCGTCGCGATTCCGAGGGACCTACCGGCGGCATCATAGCTTTTTCACGCGCGCAGTTCCATCTTGAGGGAGAGGGGAACAGGCTCCTGCTTTGCGTTTGTCGGTCGTGAGCGGTCGGTTATCGGTTGCCGGGTTGACTCTCGCACTGTCCCCCGGTAGTTTCCTGGTCGTACAGAGATGCGTGACGGCTATGTTGTTCATTTCAACGCACGTGACTATTCCGGACGAAGAGATCGAACTGGCGGCGGTGCGTGCGCAGGGTGCAGGCGGGCAGCACGTCAACAAGGTCTCCTCAGCGATCCATCTGCGCTTCGATATCGCGGCCTCCTCCCTGCCGCCGTTCTATAAAGAGCGGCTCCTGGCATTGCGGGACCATCGGGTGACGCGCGAAGGCGTGATTATCATCAAGGCGCAGGATTCACGGAGCCAAGAGCGGAACCGTACCCTTGCGCTTGATCGACTGCGGGAGTTGATTCAGGCGGTGGCGGTGCCGCGCACTCCGCGTCGTCCGACCAAGCCAACCAAGGGATCCGCTCAGCGGAGATTGCAGAGTAAAACCAAGCGAGCGCGGCTGAAGGCTTTGCGGGGGAAGCCGGAGGAAGAATGAGGGTATGGACGTAGAGTAAAAAAGAAGGGGCGCTTCAGATGAAGCGCCCCTTCGGAGACAAGACGAATCTTGTATCGACTTAGAAGCGGTTGCGGCCGCCGCGGTTTTCACCGCCGCCGAACCGTCCACCGCCGCCGCCACCGGAACGAGCTTCTTGGGGCTTCGCTTCATTCACGGTGAGCTGCCGGCCATCCATGTCCGAGCCGTTCAAGGCCGTGATGGCTGCCTTCGCTTCTTCCGCAGTGGACATTTCGACGAAGCCGAAGCCGCGCGACTGTCCGGTAAACTTGTCCGTGATCACGCGTGCCGACTCGACGGTGCCGTGGGTCGAAAACAAGTTGCTGAGTTGCGACTCAGTGGCTGCATACGGCAATCCGCCGACGTACAATTTAGTACCCATAGGGGTCTCTCCTTTTGAATGGTGACATTGTCGGCGACGCGAGAACAGACATATGAGGGGAATGAGCTGGCCGAAGACGCGATCATTGAGGCGACTTGGGTCTGACTTCCGATCAACTTCTCGGTAACAAACAACATCGGTGATGGGCCATCTAAAACTATGTTTCTCATGCGGCCCGTCATGAGATCATGATGCATCCTAACAGAAGAATTTTGAGAATACTATCTCTTTATCGATGAAACGAAAAAAAGTTTTCCTCCGATTGGGAATGGGATGGACCCCACCAGCCGGAAGCGGCATCGTTCGCACCGCATGATTTGCCACGCCTTCCGCTAGACCGCAGCAAGTCGCAGCGGCAGGTCTGGAAACGGGACAAGTTCGCCCATTTGCGGGGTCGACTGACCGTGGATGCATGCCGCGAAGGGTATTGTCATGAATCCTCTATAGTGTGCGGAGTGGGCAAGCATGTGGCGCTGTTCGTCGGATCCTTTTGGGTGTGGAGGCGACATGGCGCTTAGGCGCCGGAAGAGGCGGTTCGGAGTGAGGAGGCAAGGCCCATTTTCCACAGAGCGTAGATGAGCCACTTTGAGGGATCGAAATTATACCAGAGCGGTCCATTGCGATAGTCACTCGGGTAGGCATGGTGATAGTTGTGATAGCCTTCGCCGAAGGTCAGCAAGGAGACAAACCACGAGTTGCGGCTTGAATTGGCCGTGCCGTAGGGCTGTTCTCCCCACAAATGACAGACGGAATTGATGCAGAAGGTCGAGTTCAGGACGGCAAAGGTGCGTCCGACTCCGGCCAGCATGAATCCACCGATTCCGCCCCTCCAGCCGTCGTACAGGAATCCCACGACAAAGGGGATGGCCAGGCCGATGAGGACGATCGCCACATAGTGACGGTGTTGCCACATCGCCACGCGGTCCTGCATGACGCGGGAACCGAATCGTTCGTCGTTGCAGGGCACGGGATTGAGGAGCCAACCGCAGTGGCTATACCAGAACCCTCGTTTGGCATTGTACGGGTCGGCCGGGTCATCGCAGTGCGCATGGTGGCGCAGGTGGTCGGCCGTCCATTTCGCACCGGAGTTCTGAAGCGCCCAGCCCCCGGCGATCAAGAGGCAGGCCTTCACCCAGTCGGGGCACTCGAAGCTGCGATGGGTCAACAGCCGGTGGTAGCCTACTGTGATACCCAGGCCGGTGATGACATAGAGCACGGCAAACATCGTCCAATCCAGCCACGAATATCCATAGACCAGACCGTAGCCTGGTACGGCGATCATCGAGCCTGCGACGATCGACCAGAACAGGAGGTAGGTCCAAAACTTATGGTGGATTCGATGAACGACGTCGCCTGGAACAGAGGTGTGGGAAAGATCCTGCATCTCATCAGAATAATCAAGCGCGCGGGTTTTCGCAAGCGCATTCTCAGCGCGGCTCGATCTACGGATCAGGGTGCTTCGCACGGCTCAGCGTGGCTGAAGCCATGATGATGGACGCGAGCGACGCGTCAACCGGCTGCGGACGAATACGTTGAGCGTATTGGATCGCGAAACAAGCCTGCCGAAGGCGGTGAGGCGTTCAATCACTGAAGGGAGGAAGCGATGCGTGGACTGTCTGTGGATTTGCGGACGGCGATTTTTGTTGTACTCATGAGTGGATTCATCGTCGGAGTCTCCGGGATGAGCGAGCTCATCCTGTCGGCAACCGACCCGTCATCTTCACCCGATCAGGAGCATCCGGCTGTGACGCCAGATTCACCCAGCAGTGCTGGGAAAGGGCGCGAAGGAAAAGGGAATCATCCCCTGAGAAAGGCCTGTGCCGAGGATGTAAAAAAGCTTTGCTCTGACGTGAAAGCGGGGGAGGGACGCATTGCCCAGTGCTTGAAACAGCATACACAAGAGCTCTCCCAGGGCTGTGCCGATCTGATGCAGCAGCGAGCCACGCGCCGTCAGTAGAGGTCGAATGCACGGTGGGTTGGCGCATATGCGGCTGCAGATCTTCCGAGGTCGTGCCCGTAGGAGCTGCCTCAAGCCACCCAGCTCCTCGCTCCTTTCTCTTCGGTTGATGTCGGTTGATTTCGCTTATTTATTTTTCGAAGCGCCGCGGATGCGATAGAGTGGTCATCATACATACGGGAGGTTACGTATGAATGGCACCACGGGACAAGAACAGTTCTCCGTCGATTTGCGTCAGCATCCACGCCTGCGAGTGTCGGCCCCCTTCGTCTGTTCGCTCTCCCGTCTCGGCCTGG
>JACQHN010000134.1 GCA_016199015.1 Nitrospira defluvii | reverse complement strand
AGCAATGGGAAGGGCAGCCAGCGCAGCGCGACCGGCGGCGCCAGCCGGCGGCGCGCGCAGCCGACCCGCCCCCGACTTGGTAAGACGGGGGCGTCTATCGCACGGACGCCACGGAGGAAGAAATGACGGGTTCCGGAGGATTTACTCAGACCATTGATTGGCTGGCCTTCACCCTGCCGAAGGCTGAGGTGGCGGACGTCATCAAGCTGATTGGTGGCGACTGGTTCCAGAGTGAGACCGGCTTTCGCGGCTATCCCGTCGCCCAACTCATGACGCAGGGCAAGACGGGCGTCGGCAAATTGGGGACGGGTGCTCCTCGCAATCCCAAAGAAGTGCACGTGGATCTCTCGGCCGGAATCGTCTCCCAGTGGGACGAGACCAAGCTCAAAACCGTCTTGGCTTGGATCTTTGCCCAGAAGGGCCATGTGACACGCACCGACGTGGCGCTGGATGACCGGGAGGCCACTGTCGCAGTTGAGACCGTTCGGCAGGCGGTCGAGGCCGGACAAGTTGTGAGTCGGTCCAAGCAATTCAAAGTGATCCAGGCCTCCAATCATCGTGAAGGGGTCCGAACCGGCGAGACTCTGTATTTCGGCAGTCGGGAAAGCCAAAGCATGCTGCGGGTCTATGACAAACGACTGGAACTGCAGGCCAAAGGACGAGAGGACGCCGCGTCGTATGGCGTCCGGTGGGAAATGGAATTTAAACAGGATCGAGCCCAAGCCTGCGCCAAAGCCCTTCTGACCCTTGATAGCGAAGATTGGCGGGCATTTCTTGTGGGCGTGCTCCGCTCCTATGTCGATTTCCGAGAGACCACACGCGAAGCCGAATCGTACGAAAAATATCGGGCTCCTCTGTTGGGTTGGTGGGAAGCCCTGACCGAAGGCTTCAAGCGCTGCCGACTCGTGGTCGAACGCATTCAGCAGCGGTTGGATGACGTGGCGGCCTGGCTCGGGCAATCCGTCGCGTCGATGCTGGCTGTGGTCGTGGCCTGTCGCGGGGATCAATTTTTGACGGAGCTGATCTATGCGGGGACGAAGAAATGGAAGCAGAAACACTATGCCCTATTGAAGGAACGACGAGTAGGCACGCCCTATGTCCTTAGAGTTTCATAACGGATTCTGGCGGCGCGGATGTCCTGGGTGTGGGGCCCATGGGTCGATCTGTCGATGGGTCGACGGCGCCTTGTTTGTGAGCTGCACGGAATGCGACTCGGAATTTCAGTATCTCTCAAAATCTCGGCCTCAAGGCCGGGGCGTGTGGGTCAGGCGCTTGGCTGACTCGAATTCAACTCACTGTTCAGGAGGGCACGACGATGCAAGTCAAAGCGGAGGGTGCAGTGCAGGGCTATGTGGAGCGGAGGAGTCGGGAGGGGAAAGTTTTTCGATCGGTGGATCTCTATGTGAAGGGCAAAGATCCGGGGATTCTACGTTTGGGTATTCCGGAGGATCAGATGCCGTTGATTGACGTCTGCAAGCAAGCCGAAGGCAAACAGGCACGGGTCTCGATCGAAGTGCGCAAGTTCGAACAGACCGGACGGATGTTTTTCGATCTCTCGGGTTTGGAAGTTTTGAAGTAAGGGCAGAGGGAGGAAGGCCGGTGGATCTTACCATCATTCTTGTGGCGGTCCTGTTACTGGCCTTCCTCACCGGCCTCGGAGTAGGACGGGTATGAAACTGCTCACACTCACCAGTTATCTCACCCTCATCTGGACACTCTTGTTCTCGTTCTGTCTCGCGCCGGGTGAATCCCTGGCTCTAGAAACCACGCAATACGCTCGGGTCGTGGCCCAAGCGGAACGCATCGCCTATCTAGCGGCGCAACGGTCGGCCATGGCAGGTCAGGTGGCTGCCGCTGCGCTCGCCCCATCCGCCAGTTCCTTTGCTATTCGTTTAGTCGCCGGTCCGGTGGGTTGGGCAGCACTCGGCGTGGGTGCTGGGTTGGTCCTGGCCCAGATGTACTATTCGCAACCGGACCTCGCGGCGATCAAAACGGCGGCCTCAACGCCTGGGGGCTGGCAAGTGGCGAGCACCAATGCCGGCACGCAGACCTTTCCGGGGCTCGGCACCAGTACGCCGGCCAACGCCAACTACCCCAACGCGAGTATTCAGTTCAGCGCGACCAATGTCCCGCTGTGCGCGGTCGACACGGAGTATCAGCATGATTGGGTCGTCGGGCCGTTTCAGAGCGTCAGCACCGCCGTATTTTTTCCGGGCAACTTCTTCGTCAATGGTCCCGCGGTCGGCGGGCAGAGCCTATATGTCTGCCACCGCAAAGGTATCCCGGGCGCCCCGGCTCCGTTGCAGGATGCCCTGATCCCGCCGACTCCCCAGCAAGCGGCCAACTATCTGACGGGGCTTCCCGCCAGTGATCCAAAATCCATCGAAGCGCATACCAATCCGGTCGGCACCACCGGCACGACGCAACCGGCGGACAACACGGTCTCGCAGCCCGTGTCTCCAGCTGAGATGCCGACCACGGTCAAGCCGAAGCCCGTCCCTGCGGGGGACATCATCGTCGTCGATAGTGTTGCGCCTCCGGCGAGCACCCCACAGCAGAATACCCAACAGCAGACGACGACCACCACCACGACAACCACCCAGAATCCGGACGGCTCAACCACCCAACACGAAGAGACACAGGCGACGACCTCCTGTGCTGTCGGATCGCATGAAAGCCGGACCTTTGGGACGGTCCTGCAAGCGCATCAAACGATCTGGTCGACGAGTGGCTTACTCGGCACGCTGAATCTTTTGAAGTCGCTCACCTGGCCGTCGACCTTGCCGGTGATTGCCTTGCCGTCCGCCTTTTTCGGAAGCCAACAGGTCGATTTTAACCAATGGGCTTGGTTCTTCACGGTGCTGCGAACGCTGGTGATCGCGACAGCTTCGATCGCCGCCTACCGCATCATCTTCGTCGGAGGAGGCCAGACCACATGACGGCCATTCTGACCCTCATCTACTGCTGGCTGCAGGAATTCTTCTTCTCGCTCACCGATTGGTGGCTTGGGATCTGGGATTCCTTGCTCTTCGTGGCGGACAGCACGCTCGCCACCATCGGCACGGCAGGGCTCACCCTGCCGGTCATTCCGGATCAATATGCGTGGGTGCTGGGCGCGACGGGCATGAGTCAGGCGCTGGCCATCGTGGCGAGCGCCATGGGCACTCGGTTCATTCTCCAAACCATTCCATTCGTCAGGTGGGGATCATGAACCAGCTGGTGATGGGTTGGGCCTATGCCTGGACAGTCGTCTTAGCCCTCTGGGTCTGGGTGTACATCAGGAGTCTGCGATGATCGAACTGTATGAAGGGGTCCCAGGCTCGGGGAAGTCCTATCACGCGATCTGCGAGAAGTTCCTGCCCTGGGTCCGGCAAGGCCGTCGGCTCTACATCGCAGTCGATGGGATTTATCTTGATCGGCTTGCACTCTTCACGGGCATCAACTTGGACACACTCGAACAACAGATCACGATCTGGAAAGACTCCGTCGAAGTGTTGCAAGCGTTTCCACATGTCGAGCCTGGGTCTGCGGTGATTATCGATGAAGCCCAGACCGTGTTTCGGTCCATGCAGAAGGTTGAGCCGGGGCTCCTGCGTTGGCTCGAAACCCATCGTCATTATGGCGTGGACATTCTGCTCATGAGCCAGGACTTCCGTCAGATGTCGCAAGGCGTCACCCGGCTGATCGAAGCCACGGTGAAGTTTCGGAAGCTGGCCTTTGTCGGCTTGTCGAAAAAGTATCAGGGCAAGGTGCGGGGGAATCCGGAAGACCACGAGACCATTCGAGCGTTCGTCGGGACCTATTCGCCGTCGGTCTACGCCTACTATTCGAGCTATGCGTCGGCGGCGATCCAGGAAGAAAAACGCAGCCATACCATTTTCAAGTCGGCGCGAATCGCCGTTGGCATCGCAGCAGGGCTTTTCGCCATTGCCCTCATGGTCTGGCGGCCCTGGTCATCCTTGAGCAGCACGAAGGGAACTCCTTCAATTGCAGCAAGTGGGGCTGCGGCTCTACCTCCCTCGGCATCGGCGTCGGTGCCGGGAAGTTTCGTGAATCCTTTGGGTGCGTCTGTCTCGTCAGCTGTCAGCCCGCAACCTCCCAAGCGAACAATACGAATCCTCGGCGGCGCGGGCGCAACCGCGAACCGGCAAGGCTGGCGCTACTTGTTGGACAGCGGCGAGATCCTGACCGCCGCTCAAATTACCGGACGGTATGGCCTCATGGTCTCGGAAGTTTACGAGGACGGCTCGATGCGGCTGATCGGCGAAGGAGTGTTTTATGGACCTGCCGGCGATTGAGACGATGACCTATTTCACCGCGATCTTTTGGCTCGGCGGCTTTGCCGTCGGCCTGATTATCAAACTGATTTTGCCTCAGAGCCACTGAGGCACTCGACCGTCGGCGAGGAGTCCGGCGGCGTGGGTGGACGTGACCACCAACAGCACAAGGAGGTGCCGTATGAAGGGATGGGGTTGGGT
>JACQHN010000133.1 GCA_016199015.1 Nitrospira defluvii | reverse complement strand
GAAGCATCTCGACCACGGCGCTGAGATCGACGCTTTGGTGGCGCATCGCGAGTGTGTCGTCGATCAGAATCCCGACACCATCGCTCAATCCGCTACGGATAAGATCGTGACCTTGGATCAAGAGCTTCACGACATCCGTGGCATCGGCGGCCACGAGGATTCGCGGGGCTCGAGACCCGGCAAGGCAGGACATCATCACGTTGTCATCACCGCCCAAGAGGGCCACGACCTCTTCTTGAGGTCCTCGAAACACGCGCACACCCGGCTGCTTCTCACTCTCCAGCACCGATACCATGCCTCCAGCAATCCCCAGGTGTTTGGTCATCCACTCTGCCGGTGACTGGAGCAACTCACGGTCACACGTCGTTCTGCATTCGCAGACACTCACCGCAAGCCCCAACATGATCGCCTGTTCTGAATTCAGCAGGACCTGGCGTCGCTCACCGTCGGTCGTGGGGAGCGGAAGCCAATAGGCATCGCGTTTCGTGATCTCACGATGGGCGAATGCAATTCCGGCGGCGAACGATCGGGGCGCCGCCAACAGCGGTGCGACACGGTGAAGGGCCTCCTCAGAGCATCCGAGCAAGTGCAACAGGACTCCCAGCGCGGCGAGCCCCTTGCCGGACATCCCCTCGCCGTAAGGGACATAGAGATCCGAGGCAGGGAGCGCGTATGTAATCACTCCTTCGGGAACGACGGGATAGAGCGGTCGTTCCACTGGAGGGTCCCAGAGAAGCACACTTCCAGGCTGGAGATTGAACCGCTCGAATTCGGGCGCATGGTTTCCCACATGGATGAGGACATCGCACCCATCTCCCATTGAATAAAACGGCTGAACGGCCATGCGAAGCTGCAGCACCACGCCATCAACGTCGCCGTTCAGCCTCCGACATTGAGCCATCACCGCTAATCCTTGATCGATCAGGACATGCGCAAGCGGTAGCCAATCCCGAAGGAGCTGTGACGCGCCCGATCCCACGACTTTAACGACCAGATCGAAGTCCTGGGTGGGATGAGGAGGAAGCCAAGCGGTAAAGGGAGCCATGTCGATTTGATTCGTGCTAGACACGGTAACTTCGTTGAACCGTGATGGTGGCCGTCGCATTCATCCACTGGACGGCGCAGCCATTAATGAACAGCCGATCATACACCGCCGTCAAAAAATCTTGGCCGCTCTTAGGAAATACCAATTGACCGTCCCAGCCCCTCACTCCCTGATGAAGCAGGGCGCTCAACCCGGCATGGCTGCTCAAAACCGCTCGGCTGGCCGGATCGACCCAGACGAGAGCGGTCGCGCCTCGTGGGTACTGCACAACCACGATGTTCATGTCCTCCGCCATGCTCTGAGATCTCCCTGTTTGCCTGCCTTCTCTTCGTTGCCCTCGCGCCCATCGGCCACCGTGACGTGGTCCTGGTGGACAGAGATCGTTTCGACTTCCATGAACCGGCCGGCCCGCGATGGGAGGTAATCTTCACCATGCGCACGCTCACCCATGTGACTGCAGCGGACGGCCTGTCTGCTGACGACAGCGAGCCACTCCTTCACGCGCGTTGAGACTATTAGGATCGCAGGCCAGGACCGCTTTCCAATGAGACAAGGCCTCCTCCGGTTGCTCCAGCTTCTCCAACAACGTCGCCAATTCGCACCGCGCCGGGACATCCGTTGGGCAGACCGCCAGCGCATCTTGAAGACGACCGATTCGCGCGATCCATTCCTCGCTCGGTACATAGTGCACAAGTGCTTGTGGTTCCGCTGAGCGTTCAGCGTTCACCGCCATGCTCGGGCTCCTGTTCTTGTTTGCCTTCCTGCCCAAGTCGGACGCGCAGCCTTTACACCGGCCATGGATTCACTCGCTCAACCCCATGGTTCGCGCGAATCTGCGTCTCGGTCAGCCGGACGGTTTGTCCATCCTTCGGCATCTCGATTCCAAGTTCCTTCCGGACCGTTCGAAAAATGTCGCTGATGTGGTCCATCTGCTTCACATCGAGATCCTGGACACTGAGCATGGCGTCTTCATGGATGTCATGGCAGAACGCGACGGTCAGGCAATTCGTTCCCGCCCGCACCATACGTAGCGCCAGGTTGGCGTAGTGGCAGTGAATGCCAATGAACAGGGCCACCTCGATCTTGTTTCCCCAGATCGTCAGGTTCGGATGATTCGGGTTGATGACCTCTTCCGGATCGATTTTGGGATACTTCGGTCGATAGTCCGGCATCGGAATAATCATGACGCCCGGGATCTCCGCCGCGAGTCTCAACAGAGCTTGCCCCTTGGCGATCCATTCCGGATTCCAGGCCCATAAGTATAACGGCCCCGGAAAGATCGTCGGATTCTTCCTGGTAAACAGTTGCCTTGCCGACTCTGCGATCACGTCATCTTCTGGGGCGTGGTGGCCGTACAACAGCCCGAACCCTGAATCTGGATGCGTGACGCCCAGTTCCATAGCCGATGGAGGGTGGAAACCGGCAGGGCCCACATCGATCACTCGTTCCAAGGTCATCTTTCCCATTGAATCCATGTACCGTTCCTTTCCGTGGTCTGATCAAGCTGCCCGCAGGCGGTTGCACACACCCGCTCACTAGGAGCCCGTCTGACATTGACCTTTCTACTGTGGCGAACGATCTGCGGCCGTCTGCGTCGTTCTCGGCCTGAAAAAATCCTCACTGTATTCCAGCGAATACACCTCCGGT
>JACQHN010000004.1 GCA_016199015.1 Nitrospira defluvii | reverse complement strand
TCGTCGGCGGCAACGTGCTTGCCATCCAGCCTACGCCATGGATCGCATCGTTGGCCGGTTTCGGCAGCGTCGTTCTGACGTTTCTCGCCGGTGCCGAGATCGATCTTGCGGTCATGAAGAATAAATGGAAGGAAACGCTGGGCATCGGACTCGCGTCATTTTTTGTACCCTGCCTGAGCGTCATGGCCTTCGCCTATTGGGTGGCGGGCTGGTCTCTTCAGGCATCGCAGGTGGCAGGCATCGCGCTTTGCGCCACCTCTGTCGCCGTGGTGTACACCGTGCTGGTGGAGCGAGGCCATAACGAAATCGAACTCGGGAAGATCATTCTGGCAGCGTGCTTCGTCACGGATCTCGGATCTGTGGTTGCGCTGGGGCTGCTCTTCGCGCGATATGACTGGTGGCTAATCGTGTTCCTGGTCGTGACGGCTGTCACGCTGTGGCAGCTGCCCGGCGTGGCTGGATGGTTATTCGAGAAGGTCGGAAGTCGCATCAGCGAACCAGGGTTGAAGTTCGTCCTGCTGATTCTTTTCACTCTCGGCGCCCTGGCGAGCGCGGCGCAAAGCGAAGCCGTGCTTCCCGCGTACCTGGTTGGCCTCGTGCTGGCCCCATTGTTTCTTGCCAACAAAACATTGGCGCACCGTTTGCGCGCGATTGCCCTAACTGTTCTCACACCGTTTTACTTTCTCAAGGCGGGCGTTCTGGTCAACCTGAAGGCCGTGCTGGCTGCGGTGGCTCTGATTGGTTTGTTCTTCGCCGTGAACACGTCGGCCAAGTTGATCAGTGTGTGGCCGCTCACACGGCTGTTTCGCTTCCGTCCGAAGGAGGGCATGTACACAACATTGTTGATGGCGACTGGGCTAACGTTCGGCACCATCTCGTCGCTCTTCGGTCTAGAGCACGACCTGATCACGCGGGAACAATACGCCAGTCTGGTCACGGTCGTGATTCTCACGGCGATCATCCCGACGGTTATTGCCGAACGGTGGTTCGATCCTGGCGGAAGGCCGCGTGAGGAGTCTTGGGTCCAACCCTCTACCGCTCCGCCCGCAACGGAGGTAGTCCCGAGCACCCCGACATCTCAGGTGGGCCCCTAACCCCGCCTGATCCAAACGGTAGGAGGACTCATGGGAACCGAATCACTCTGGTTAGTCGCTGCCCTCTGGATCGGACTGGCGCTGATTGCCAGTATGATCTCAATCCGTTTCGGCCTCTCCGTCGCCTTGGTTGAACTTGTCGTCGGAACGGCGGGAGGCAATCTGCTCGCGTTGCACGCCACTGCCTGGATCGACTTTCTGGCTGCGGCGGGCAGCGTACTCTTGACCTTTCTCGCCGGGGCTGAACTTGATCTCGACACCGTGCGGACCAGGTGGAAGGAAACCTTCAGCATCGGGCTGGCCTCCTTCCTCGCCCTGTTTCTCGGAGTGATGGGTTCGGCTTATTGGATCGCGGGCTGGTCGCTTCAAGCGTCCGAAATCGCCGGCATCGCGCTCTCGACCACCTCCGTCACCGTCGTGTGCGCCGTGATGCTTGAACGAGGGTATACTCGGACCGATCTTGGCAAAGTCATCCTGGCGGCCTGCTTTGTCACGGATCTCGGAACGGTGCTCGCCCTCGGATTCCTCTTCGCGCGGTACGACTGGTGGCTGCTGGCTTTTGTGCTGGCCATGAGTCTGCTGCTCTGGCAATTGCCGTCCGTCGCCCGACGGTTTTTCGCATCGGTCGGGACTCGACTTAGCGAACCGGACCTGAAATTCATCCTCGTCATCCTCTGCGCCATGGGCGCCCTTATGCCTCAGCTACCCGACCGTGATTCATCGGATGCGTGTGATCGCATTCTCAATCCTGACTCCCTTCTATTTTCTGAAGGCAGGAACGCTGGTGGATGTCCGTGCCGTTCTAGCCGCGTGGCTGTTGATCGTCCTCCTGCTCGGGGTCAAGATCGCCACAAAATTTGTCGGTGTCTGGCCCTTGGCACATACATTTCGTTTCGGGAAACGCGAGGGCCTCTACACCACGTTGCTCATGTCTACCAGCTTGACGTTCGGAACGATCTCGGCGCTCTATGGACTGACGCATGGAGTGATCAACCAGAAGCAATATGCGGTCCTGGTGGCCGTCGTCATCTTGAGCGCCATCGTTCCCACCGTCATCGCCGAGCGTTGGTTCGATCCTGGCCTTACGCCGAATGAAGAGGGGTTCAACGGAGCTGCCAGAATTCAGCCCGCGCTGCTGCCTCAAGAAACGCCGATCGTCTGATCAATCATGAAGGAGGACTGCCGATGTATCGAACAATTCTCGTGGCAAATGACGGTTCTTCCGGAGCCGGGCGCGCCTTGCTCGCCGCGATCGACCTGGCGAAACGCGACCGCGCAGAACTGCACCAGATTTGCGTGGAAGAACACCTCCCCCATTACGCCGCGATCATGGGAGAAGTCATCGAGGCCAAACAAGAAGCCAAGGAATTTTTCCAGAAAGTGATTGCCGAAGCCAATGCGGCAGCCGCCGCGCAGGAGGTCCGCCTCACATCGCATGTCATCCCAGGGCATGCCGTGGAGACGATCGTCACCTACGCGAAAGACCACGGCTTCGATCTGCTGGTCATCGGCTTCACAGGGCACTCGAACATCTACGGACGCATTTGGGGCGGCACATCACAGAACCTTGTACGATTGGCGCCCTGCAGCGTGCTGGTTGTGAAGTGAGGCTGCGTTCCATCCCTCGCAATGTGTGGGTGGCCGGGTGGGTCAGCTTCTTGAGCCTATTGAAACTGCTCTCCGGAATCCTGGCCGATCAGCGGCGGCAAGGCTATTTTTCGGGACAGCATGGCGGGATCATTCGATTCAACATATGCGGGTTTGACCATCTATCAATTCCTTTTGTAGAATGTGCCCCGTGCACACCGACGAACCCCTGCGTGAAGGAACTGATCCCGCTCCATGACTGTTGTGACCCGCCCATGGGCTTCCGTGGTCATCCCTATCAAGGATGAACGCGACAATCTGGTTCCCCTGACTGAGCAACTCGTGAAGGTCCTGGAAAGCCGGGAGGAATCGCGATCGGCTCCATTTGAGTTGCTGTTCATCGATGACGGCAGCACCGATGGCAGTTTGGAACTGCTGGACAGCCTGGCCGCCCAACATCGAACAGTCAGAGTCTTTCACTTCGACCGCAACTACGGGCAGTCTGCGGCCTTCGATGCCGGATTCAAACAGTCGACCGGAGAGTTGGTGATGACGATCGATGGCGACCTCCAAAACGACCCGGCGGATATCGCCACGCTGCTGCCATTGATCCGGAATTTTGATTTGGTCTGTGGCTGGCGCAAAGACCGCCACGACAACCTGACACGCAAAATTTCCTCTCGCATTGCCAATGCCGTCCGTAGCGCCGTCACCGGCGATCGGGTGCACGACACTGGTTGCTCCCTGAAGTTGTTTCGCCGCTCCGTCGTGGAGAAATTGCAACTCTTCGAAGGCATGCACCGGTTCTTTCCCGCCCTGGCCTTGATGCATGGGTTCACCGTCACCGAAGTGCCGGTGCGCCACTACCCGCGCGCTCACGGGACGTCGAAATACGGCGTGGGCAATCGTCTCTTCAAAAGCTTGTACGACTTGGTGGCCGTGCGATGGATGCAGCACCGTTGTCTGCGCTACCAGTATCGCACCGCATCGACGACCTCATCTTCATCACAGCCGCCCTCCACACGCCCATGACACTCGACACCCTCTGGCTGATTATCGGATTTCTCGGGCAGGGGGTGTTCTTCATGCGCTGGGTCGTCCAATGGATTGCCTCGGAACGCCACGCACAAAGTCGTGTCCCCACCGCCTTCTGGTATATGAGCCTGATCGGGGGAATG
>JACQHN010000138.1 GCA_016199015.1 Nitrospira defluvii | reverse complement strand
GCCCGATCACCCCGGCAAGTATGGCCTGTCGCATAAGTAGCCTCCTTTGTGAAAAAGTACATAAGCCCTGTGTGATGGCCTATCCATCAAGCTTGGGGAATTCAATCGGCCAAATCAACTCTTGTTTTCCCCCAGTCCAGGGTGACCAGAGAATCATACAGCAACGTACCTCATTTGTCGGATGGCCGCCTAGCCTTGTCCGCTCAGGTCGAAGCCGGTACTGTGATCATGGATCTCGCACAGTTGGTGATGGTGATCGAGCTGGTTCGAGCGACTCCCGAGCAGACGGAGGAAGTGCGTCTCCTCGCGGTCCTCTTGTGGCAGACGCAGGGGCAGGAGACGGAACTGGCGGTGCTGTACTTGCGTGGCTTGTTGCCGCAGGGAAGGATCGGCGTCGGCTGGACGGTGCTTCAGAAGGCCATAGCGGAAGGTCCGGCGATCGGCGAGCTGTGGGGGCGGAAGGGAGCGCCTCGATAAGGCTGCTGAGCAGGCGGATACGATTCAGACGGCGTTAAGAGACAGTGGGCTTAAGGAACGCTGTGTCCTCGCCCCAAGAGTCTCTCGCTGGTCAGTGGTCGGTATGATCGGCGTTGTGGGTCGACCCGTTCGCCTCGGGGATGTCCTCCCGTCAATACTTGAGGGCATCCCACGAGGCGCAGATTATTCCACCCAATTCAGAGGCGGGACACTAGGAAACCTTGATCTCGATAGATTTCGGTTTCGCTTTTTCGGATTTCGGGAGATGCACATGGAGCACCCCGTCTTTATAGTCAGCCGTGACCTTGCTCCCATCCGCATCCTCCGGGAGTGAGAAACTGCGGACGAAACTCCCGTAGGCGCGTTCGATCCGGTGATGCTTTCTCCCTTGTTCTTCCTTCTCGAACTTTCGTTCGCCGGAGATCGTCAGGACCTCGTCCTCCACCGTGAGTCGCACGTCCTCTTTTCTCATTTCCGGCAACTCGGCCTTGATGAGGTATTCCTTCTCGTCTTCCACAATGTCCACCAGCGGCGACCACTCGGCGACCGTCAGGGCCTCCTTGCCACCATTCCCTGTGGACGCCCGATGTCCCAAGATCGTGGCTAACCGGCTCTCCAGTTCGTCCCGTTCTTTTGAAGGATTCCACTGAATTTTGAAGGGGTCCCATCGTACAAGTGTGTTCATGGCCTCATCTCCTCTCGTGATCGAAAATTGACTTCACCTGATCCGCTGGCGATGTAACTACTTTCCTGCTGCGCCGGCCAGTTGATGTTCCGCGTTGAACCAGTCCTCCAGGGCCTGACCTTCTTGCCGTCCCCGTTGCTCATACAGTTCATAGGCTCGGTGCGCAATGTGGCTTTGGTCAACCGCAGTCGCCGTGGCTGCCTGTACCATCTGGCCGGTCTTCTCACTGCTCTGGCTGGTGTGGGACGTGCCGGCCCGTTGCGGAGTGGTTCGATTGACATTGGTTTCCATCATCATGGTGCATCTCCTTATTAAACCGCGTTCACTGTAGTTGACTCCGGCAGAGGCCCTGTCGTCCGCCGACACCATGGCGTCGGCGGACGGAGAGCTCGTCTGTCTTAACGAGTGAAACCCTTAGGCCTTCTCTTTCACCGTGAGATCGTTCTTCACCGACTTCACGCCGGGGACCTGCCAGGCGGACCAAGAGGCCTCGGCACTGGTCATGAGGTCCTGAACCTCGCCGGTCAGCGAGACGATTCCCGCATTCGTCTGAGCATGGATGCCGGCTTTCTTCAGATGCGCATCCTTCGCAAGCTGCTCGTTGACGCGGGCCGTGATGGCATCATCCTTGTCATTCGTCGCCTCGCGCTTGGACGGGGCCACCACCTGCAAGTCGTTCTTCACCGTCTTGACGCCGTCGATCCCTTTGGCGATCCCTTCCGCCGCCTGCTTCGCCACGTCGGAATCGACCTTGCCCCGGATCATCACCGCGCCCTGGCTGGTTTCGACGTTGATCTCGCTTCCCTTCACCCGGGAATCGGCAAACAGTGCAATCTTGGTCTTTGCCGTGATCCACGAGTCGTTGATCGGCGTCTTCTCGTCCGCCTTGCCGAGAGCATGCGCCGATCCGGCGATCAACGCCCCACCGAAAACCAAAGCCGTGCAGAGGGTCAGTACGTTGCGTCTGTTCATCAGCTTCTCCTTAACCGAGCCATGAAATTGTGTTGTGAGATGTCTCTCGTCGAATGCGTCCATTCAGGGAGCCTTTGTCCCCACGGCGTCCGGCGTCGAGGTTTGATGCCAGTGGTCCGCCCACTTCATCAGCTCACTCTTCTTCTCGCCGTACCGTTCTTGAACTTTGCCGACAAATTTGTCGTAATTTCCTTCGATCTGCTGCAAGTCGTCATCGGTAAACTTTCCCCATTGCTGTTTCAGATCACCTTTGAACTGCATCCATTTTCCTTTGAGTTCATCCGCGTTCATGTATCCCCCGTTCCGTTGCAAGAACTGCAACCTCAGCATGGCGTCACGGTCAGGCCATCATGTGGACAAATGGCTCCGATAACCGAGAGCCCGTCAGGTGGCTCTCGGAGTGCGTCCCGACACCAGATGCACCACCGCCAAGACAATCCCGATCAAGAACAGGATCCAGGAGATCTGGACCGCGACCGCGGACACCCCCATAACATTCAGGGCTCCCGCAATCAATCCGACCACTAAGAACATCAGCGCGTAGTACAACATCGTGCACTCCTTTCTATGGAGTCACCGGCGTGAGTCGAATAGTCCTCTGGCGGATGGTCGGAGCCCTAGCCGCTTCCATCAGCAGGCCAAGACACCAGACAAGCAGTACGTCAGAGAGACTTTTCTGCAGGAGCGGCGGAGACTGAGGAATCAGTCACGCGTAAGAAGGAACAGGAAGCGCGAGGGATAGGACAGTCAGCGGAGCTTCACAGGGCACAGCTTCACGCTAAGCGCAATAGACAGTCGCGTCAAGCACTATAATGTCGGCTTGGAATGTCACTCCTGTAGGCATGTGAAAATGGGTGTCATCGGGGAATCATCGTAGACGCCGCCTCGTGTGCTCCTGGGCACGAGACGCTGAGTGCCAGGTTGCTTGGAAAGTCGGTGCAGGTTTCCAACGCCTGCTAGCCCGGATTATTCATGAATACCGTGGCGAGGCGTTCGAGACCGACGCCCGCCGGGGCTTCTCGCACGTAAGGCCGACGCAGGCGTACGCGCAGTCCGTGGAGAAGGCCGAACGAGAAAAGCCCTGCCGGGCGAGAGGATCGGACGATGGAGCAGGTATTCATGAATAGTCCGGGCTAGCGCGGGTTGGCGATCCACCCCGCCGCTGGAACTGCCGGCGGGGTGGTATTGTTCCTAAACTATGCCCCAGGTTTGCGCGCCGCAACAACTCGGACGGCGATGGGTAATACGATGCGATCCTGGCGGCGGTACCCATTCACGGCAGCAATGATTCCGCGTTCGGCCTCAGCTTTCTGCGTCGGCGTGAGCATCGCGAACAGGTTCTGAATCGGCGCGGCGATATCCATCACGCTGCTCAAAAATTCTTCTGCCGTGGCATAGGTCACGTCGGCGATAAACTCCTCCTCACTCAACGGCGCGAGGACGGCCCCTTCCATCATCCCCTTCAGATCGCCTGGTTTGGCGAGGCGGAATATCCCTGGAGCTTCCGGATCAGGCGGCGGCAGGGGGGTGATGGTCTTGATCACGTCCATCGGAATTCGAATAAACGGATTCTTGTCCGGCGCCGACCAGACGGCGGCCGCGACATACCCTCCCGGTTTCAGCACGCGAGCAATGTCTTTCAGGGCCTTCGGAATCTCCGGCAAAAACATCAGGCAGAATCGACTGATGACCGCATCGAAGGACACGGCGTCGAACGGCAGTGTCGTGACGTCACCGGTGCGAAAGGTGACATGCTGCATCCCCAACGCCTTGGCTTTTCGAGTGGCCACGGCCAGCATGGAGTCGGCAAGATCGATTCCCACCACAGAGCCTTCGGATCCCACGACGTCGCCGGCCAGCAAGGCCGGATAACCGGTGCCGGACCCCAGATCCAGGACCCGCATGCCGGGTCGCAACCGGGCATCCGCCACCAGCCGGTGGTTGATGAAGGTCATGTTGCGACTGAAGTAATAGTCCCAATTGCTTATTACGTTCACTCCGGTTGAAGGCTCTGGCAAATTGGGATCATGGGGCGGCCAGAATATCCCAAGGACATGCGCGAGTTTCGCCGATGGTCTTCAACACCCGCGGCCTGCCGGGAATATCTGGTCCAGTGCCGGTGACCCGACGGCGTGGTGTGCCCGAAGTGTTCCGGCAGGAAGGCCTGGCTCAATAGTCGGCGGTATGTCTTTGAATGTCAGGAGTGCGGACGACGACGGCTCCCACGTTCTGCACGATGATGCACCGCTCCCACCTTCCGATTCAGGAATGGTTTTGGGCGGCGTACCTTGTGGCGACACACACGCCTGGAATCAGTGCCCTGCAACTTCAGCGACAACTTGGCATCGGCGGCTATCAGCATGCATGGCACGTGCTGCGCCGGCTTCGCAGGGGGATGGTTCACGATGCCAGGTCTCGCCTCTCGGGATTGGTCGAAGCCGACGAAACATTCGTCGACGGATGGGTAAAAGGCAAGAAGGGCTGAGGAGCGGTCGCGTCACACGACAAGAGCGTGGTTGTGGGAGCCGTGGAGGTCTTGGCGTACCACGATACCGACGGGAACCGCAAAGAACGCGCTGGCAGATTGCGACTTGCTCTGATTCCCGATGCGAGCGAAGAGAGTCTTGGAAGCTTTTTGGAGCGGAATGTTGATCCCGGGAGTCGAGTGCGTACGGATGGATGGCCGGGATACTCGGATGCGGCTCTCGCAGACTTTATGCACCACGTCCGCGTCATAGGTCTGGCAGAGCGTGCGCACAAGCGTCTTCCTCATATCCACCGAGCGTTTGGGAATTTGAAAACGTGGCTCAACGGGACGCATCATGGCGTCGAACCCAAGCATCTCCAGCGCTACCTGGACGAGTACGTCTTTCGGTACAATTGGCGCAAGACCCCCATGGCGGCCTTTCAAACTCTGCTTGGGATCTCGGCCCAGAAAAAGCCTGTGACACTGCATGAACTCATGACGCCGGAGTCAAAGCAATAAGCAATTAGACGTAAATAGTTACGTGAATCCGAAAACGCTGTCGCCAATGTACGGATGCGGGCGACAGCGAGAGCGCGAGGCGCATGACCAGCACAGAATTATTTCCATCGAACAGTATGGATCGCGTGACACACCCGTTAATCGTCGGCCATTCCGATCGGTTGGTCGTGAGAGCGCAAGGTGAGGAGGAGGGGCCGTGGCGTCGTGACCGTTGGAAGATCTTCTCGATGTCGACCCTGACGCCTGCTCGGTAAATGTGCAGAGCATGAACAAGGGAGGTAATTATGTGGAATGAGAAGCTAGATTTGTTGCGCTTCGGTCGTGAGGTGAGCGTGGGGGCAGCGTTACCGGAGATTGCGCAGGCTTCTACCGGAACCGCGACAGCCAAACGTCGCCCCGAGGACTTGACGCCCCGTGAATATGAGATTTTGCAGTTGGTCTGGGCTGGACTCACGAATCGCACGATTGCGGAGCAGCTGCATATCAGCATCAAGACCGCGGAGGCGCACCGTGCAAACATGATGAAGAAACTTCGTGTCTCCAACATTGCACAACTATTGAAGACGGCGCTGGAAGAGGGGCTGCTCGCGACCCATGCGGGCTAATGGGATTCGCGGCGACATGCGCTGTGGGGAGAAGTCCCACTCCCTATAGGCGGCAGCTTCCCGCGAATCCACCCCTCCCACGGTGCAAATGAGGCTCGCGCCGGCGACAGTGTTTGCAGTAAAATGCCGCACCATCGCAGGAGCCAGCCGTGGTCGAGCAACGAATCGAAGAAATTACGCGCGCGAATCTCGCCTTCTATGCCGCCTTTGAAAGTCTGGACATGCTCCGGATGGACAAGGTGTGGGCTCACCTCGAGTACGTCACCTGCATCCATCCAGGCTGGAACCTCCGCAGCGATTGGCCGGCGGTGCGCGACTCCTGGGTGTTGATCTTCAACAACACCTTCTCCATGAAATTTGAACTCAGCGACGTCCAGATCCAGGTCGCAGGCGATCTGGGCTGGGTCATCTGCGCCGAACACCTCACCAGTCGTCAGGACGACCAGCCGGTCGAAACCCGTGTTCTTGCCACCAATTTGTTCGAGCGCATCGGCGACGAGTGGTTGATGATTCATCACCATGGAAGCCCGGTGATGGGGTAGAGAGCGGCAGGCCCTCGTTGCTCGCGGATCGCGCACGATCGGCTTCCATGGGACAGGTGGGTCGGGGCTGTAGCCTTCATAAGGGTTTACAGGGTGAGGTAACTATGCCGCTCAAGCGAGTGCAACAATTCTTGTGTGTGGGAGTTATTTTCTTTTTCTTGAATGGGTGTATGTCTACCCGGAGTTCATTAGTCGATGTGAAAGCGACGATCGAACCGGCAAACTCTGATATCGCCTATAAGGCGATACGTGGCGTCCTTCTGGATAAAGGGTTTGACATTAAGATGAGTGACAAAGATTTACGGATCGTTACGACCGAGTACAAGAAATTTTCATCAGTAAGCGGTTGGCCTCCTTTCGACTTTTACCTCCAGATAAAGGGTGCGGTCCGAGATAGGCCTAATGGTAGGGCAGAGGTAACGCTGTGGCCAAGAGTGAAAGAACAGAACCGACTAAACGCAAATGCTTTCACCGGACACCCTCTACTCTATTACTCCTCTGAAGAGATTGGTAGCTCCATGAGCAGTCGAGCAGAGGCAATGCAGGAGGGACAGTCCATTTTTCAAGGCGTGGTTCTGGCGATTGCGGAGGCGCTCGGTTTACCTGGCGGAGAGTTCAATCCTAATTTGCAACAGATAGAAGTATTGGGAATGTAGTGAGGCGTTACCAATGTTCGGAGTGAAAGATCAGGCCGCGGAAGTTCCTGGAGGAGATGGGGCGGACTTCTCGTTCTGTGGGACACTTCATGCTGGGCATCGAGAAGGAAATGTCATGAGACGCTCGCTCACTCAGCTAGGGTTTACCTGGCTGGCTATCCTGTTGCTGTCCGGCTGTACCACTGTCGCCCAGGTAACGACGTTGTCGGATGAGAACTGTCACCACAAGATGAGCGAGCAACTCAATGCCGTCCTCCTTGAGGAGGGCGAGAAACCCGACATTGCGAATCGCCTGGCCGTGAATACGACCACGGTCTTGGCGACCGGCGCGCTCGGTCCTCGCCCGTTTGGTGTCTCGTCGCCGTCCGGCGCCGACTATAGTTTCTTTATCCAGCGCAAAAGCGACGAATGTCTGTTGCGACTCTATGGTCGCCGGAAGGGGTTCACCCGCTACACCAACAACCTCACCTACATTGCCACGCGCTCTCTTGAGGGCTGTGCCTGCGCCGAGTAACTGTCTTTGATTGTCGATGCTGTCGCTGTTATCTCCTCCTCGGTTATTTTCCACCCCTGCGGTGTGACCCGCCGGCCGGCTGCAGCGCTAGCCCGCATGATTCACGAGCGCTTCTGCTGCAATCGCGGATTCGCCGCTGCGACCAGCCTATCGGCGGGCGGGCTCGCCCCTC
>JACQHN010000150.1 GCA_016199015.1 Nitrospira defluvii | reverse complement strand
GTGATCATTTCTCTGGGACTCGAGTTACCTCGAGCCTCAAGCAACCTACCCGAGGACCTCGGCCGGGCCGGCCTTTCTGCTGGGCTCTTGCGAGCGCCGCAGGCGTCCCCCTATTTGGTCTTGCTCCGGACGACGCTTACCGTGCCGTTGATGTCGCCATCACCGCGGTGGGCTCTTACCCCACCGTTTCACCCTTACCTGAGCCGGCGCAATCGACCGAAGTCTCCCGCACCGGCCATCGGCGGTTTGTTCTCTGTGGTGCTGGTGTCGGATCGCTCCGCCTGGACGTTATCCAGCGTCCCTGCCCTTGGAGTCCGGACTTTCCTCCCGTCGAGCGAACTCGACGAGCGAGCACCCGTGTCCCCCCAGCGCGCACCATCACTATAAGTGCGGCGGCCCAGGGATTCAAGACTCCTTCACAAGCAACTCAAAGAGTCGGTCATGCTCAGGTGGGACGAGCCGGACATCAGGGCTGGGGCTGGGATAGGCACCTCAGCGACTGCAGCGTGAAGTTACCGGATGGGAGGGAGATCCCCGTTGGGAGCCGGTGGTTTCGACTCGTAGATCGGCATGGCTTCGGCCATCCACTCTTCGAGTTGCTGGATTCTGGTTTCGTGGTTCGGATGGGTCGACATGAATTCCGACGGCTCCTTACCTCCGGACAATTCGCCCATGCGTGTCCACAGTGAAATGGATTCGCGTGGGTCATACCCGGCCTCAGCCGCGAGCAACACCCCGACATAGTCGGCTTCCGACTCGTGTTTCCGACTGAACGGAAGCAATACCCCTACCTGAGCCCCGACTCCCAGCGCCGCCATTCCCGCTTGTGAGAGAGCTGGATTTGCCCCACTGACCCCGAGTGCAACACCGATCACTTGGAGCGTTGTTTGAGCCAGGGTGTTTTGACTCATCCGCTCCCCGCCATGCCGCGCCAGTGCATGCACGACTTCATGGCCCATGACGGCGGCGAGTCCCGCTTCGGTCTTGGCGACCGGGAAGATGCCGGTATACACGGCAATCTTTCCGCCCGGCAGAGCAAAGGCGTTCATCGTTTTGTCGTCCTTGATCACCGTCACTTCCCATTCGAATTGATTCGCAATGTCGCTGTACTTCGAGTGTTTCGCCGCCTCAACCACTCGCGCCGCCACTCGCTTGACCGGATCAATCTCTCGCGGATCGGTCGATGGTTTCATCTTCGGATCCTGCTTCACCTCCGCATACGCTTGCACACCCATCTGCACTTCCTGGGACATCGGCATCATCATCAGTTGCCAACGTCCGGTGTACGGATTGGTTTGACAGCCCGTCGCCGTCATCAACAACACCATGACACCCAAGGCCATCCATGCGACGGTCGAAGGCGTCCTGGTCATTCGTTTCGTGACGGTATTCGGTTGAGTCTCCATCCCATGCCTCCGCAAATTGACCGGCTTTCTGAGCTCTGCTAGATTACCGCGCTGCTACGCCGGTTTCCACCTGGGAGTTTCACCGAGTGTCTGCCCCACCAGATCTGTCAGCCATCAGCCGTATCGGGATCGACGAATCCGGCAAGGGGGACTATTTCGGCCCACTCGTCATCGCCGCCGTGTTTGTGACGCCCGTCATCCAGCAAGATCTCGTCCTCATGCAGGTCCGCGACAGCAAGAAGATCTCTGATGGACGGATTTTAGAAATGGCGCCGGATATCCGCCGGCTCTGTCCTCACAGCATCGTAGCGATTGGGCCACAGCGGTACAATGAATTGTATGCCAAGATCAAGAATTTGAATCGGCTGTTGGCCTGGGGCCATGCGCGGGCACTTGAAAATTTGCTGCAGCAGGTCGATTGTGACGTGGCCATCGCAGACCAGTTCGGCGATCAGCGCTTAATCCTGAATGCGCTCCAAGAGAAGGGCAAACAGATCCGATTGGTCCAACGGACGAAGGCCGAAACCGATGTGGCCGTGGCCGCCGCCTCGATCCTGGCCCGCGCGGAATTTCTTCAGCGCCTGCAGAAACTCTCT
This sequence comes from Nitrospira defluvii, assembly GCA_016199015.1. Taxonomy (GTDB): domain Bacteria; phylum Nitrospirota; class Nitrospiria; order Nitrospirales; family Nitrospiraceae; genus Nitrospira_A; species Nitrospira_A defluvii_B. Next base: position 1,480 of record JACQHN010000150.1, on the reverse strand, counting down.
CAGGAGCTGAATACGACATTGCCCAAGGGCGCCTCACCTGCCGTGGAGCTTGCCGGCAGGATGGTGATCAAGAAGTACGGGCAGGACCGATTAAGCACGGTCGCGAAGCTGCACTTCAAAACGACGAAGCAGGTCCTAGGGGAAGGCGACCAGACTGGTATATAACTATTTTCGAGGCGCATGGAGACCATGACCTCGACTATGCGGGGCTACGAGAAACCGATACGCAGGATGATCAAAATGGACGTCCAGCGCGTCCGCAGCAAATGAAGAGGCGAAGCGTACTCTTCCGTACGTTGAGCCTTGGAGTGCGCGAGAACAACGCTGGCGGACATTTTCAGCATCCTGCTAGACTGATTCGCCGACTTCAAGATTCTGGGCCTGGTTCGGGTCGGCAGCCCCCTTCGCCTCAGTGCCAGGCTCGCCTTCCCAATACAGCATTCTGTAGCAGTAGGGGCAGGTGTGCACATCTTGCGCGCGTTTGACCTGAGAAACCAGTTGTGGTGGCAGTTGAAGCCGACAGCCTATACAAATCCCATCCTTGACCAGTGCCAGGGCTTGATCCTTCCTCGTCGTCTTCAACTTGTTGTACCGCGCCAGGAGCGTCTTCTCCACCTGTCCGGACAACTTCTTCTGCTTGATGTCCAAGTCGGCCAGCTCCGCAGAGAGGGCGTGGTCGCGCGCGTCCAGAGTCGCCTTCTCCTTCGTGAACACCGCCTCTGACTCCTTGAGCTTCGCCTGCGCGTCCGCCATGATCCGCTGGGTCTGCTCGATCTGCTCCATCGCCAGCAGGATTTTTTCTTCGATCTCGCCCTTCTTCTTGTTGGCCAGCTCTACTTCGAAGAGATGCGCTTGGTATTCCTGATTGGTTTTGAGTTGAGCGGCGCGGTCTTTCATCTTGCCGATGCGGTCTTCATGCGCTTCGAGGTCCTTTTCGTGGCTGCGGCGCTCCTTGATGAGTGCTTCGGTAGAAGCCGATGCCTCCTGTGACACTCGCTTCGCCTCGCGGAGGGGAGCTTCGTTCACTTCAAGCCGTTCTGGTATTTTTCGCCGCTGCTCTTTGAGTTCGGCGATTCGGAGATCGATTTTCTGCAATTCAATGAGGGGGGAGAGCTGTAGGTTCAACGGGCTCCTTATGGGTTGCGCGACGGCGTCGTCACACGACGCCTCTCGCACCGGCATCTTCGTGAGGTACTCAGGCTGGTGGGCCCACTAGGACTTGAACCTAGGACCAGCTGATTATGAGTCAGCCGCTCTAACCACCTGAGCTATGGGCCCAGCCCTGCGAGCCATGGCCTGGTCTCGGACTTCGTCATGGCATCGGTTGTACCAACCGGTCACAACGCACACTCGACTCTTACGTGCCCGATTCGAACGGCTGATTTTAGGCTGCCGGTCGGGCAGAGTCAAACAGCGCCCGACTGCAATGCCTTAGCAGGATGCGGAAAAAGTCCGCCAGCGGCGTTCTCGCATCGCTCAG
>JACQHN010000149.1 GCA_016199015.1 Nitrospira defluvii | reverse complement strand
TCCGACCGCCTCTACTTCGAACCCTTGACCGAAGAAGATGTGCTGAATATCGTGCAGCGGGAACAGCCGATGGGTGTCGTGCTGCAATTCGGAGGACAGACGCCCTTGAAACTGGCCCTCTCCTTGTCCCGCGCCGGCGTGACGATTCTCGGCACTAGCCCGGATGCGATCGACCGCGCAGAAGATCGCGCGCGGTTCCGCGAGCTGCTCGATAAGCTCGGCCTCCGTCAGGCGGAAAGCGGCATGGCTCGTTCCGTGGAGGAAGCCGTGAAGATCGCCGCCGACATTACCTATCCGGTGATGGTGCGGCCCTCCTATGTGCTTGGCGGACGGTCGATGCAAATCGTCTATGATGAGGCGGGGCTGCTCGCCTACATGAACACGGCGGTCAAGCCCTCGGATAAACATCCCCTTCTGATCGATAGGTATTTGCGCGATGCCATTGAAATCGATGCCGATGCCATTTCCGACGGCACCACCGTAGTCGTGGCGGGGATTATGGAGCACATTGAGGAAGCGGGCGTCCACTCCGGCGACTCAGCCTGCTCGCTTCCCCCCTATACCTTGGATACCTCGACGATCGAAGAGATCCGGCGACAAATGACCGCCTTGGCGTTGGAGCTCGGCGTCATCGGCCTCATGAACGCCCAATTCGCCGTGAAGGATCAGACCATCTATGTCTTGGAGGTTAATCCGCGCGGGTCACGGACCGTTCCATTTGTCAGCAAAGCGATCGGAGTACCTCTCGCAAAATTGGCGATGAAGGTCATGGTCGGAAAATCGCTCCAACAGCTGAATTTCACCACGGCTCCCGCACCGACGCACCTCTCGGTCAAGGAGGCGGTGTTCCCTTTCACCAAATTCGCAGGCGTGGATGTCCTGTTGGGTCCCGAGATGAAATCAACCGGGGAAGTGATGGGGATCGACAGCGATTTCGGATGGGCCTTCGTCAAGGCCCAGGCCGGCGCCGGCGCCATCCTGCCGACATCCGGAACCGCCTTTATCAGCGTCAAGAGTGAAGACCGGGCTGGAGCCTACGACGTCGCCAGGCGGCTCGTTGCGTTGGGGTTTCGTATCATAGCGACATCCGGCACAGCGGACTATCTGAATGAGCAGGGGATGTGCGTGGACATCGTCAATAAGGTGCAGGAAGGGCGTCCGCACATCGTCGACCATATCAAAAATGGAGAGATCGCCTTAGTCGTCAATACCGTGCGGACCGCGTCGGCTCAGACCGACTCGCTGTCCATACGACGTGAAGCCTTGCATAAAGGTGTCCCGTATTACACCACCATGCGAGGGGCTCTGGCCGCGGTGATGGGGATTGAAGCGTTACTGAAAAAGGGGCTTGCCATTCGAGCCTTGCAGGAGTATCACCGGAGGAACTGATACAGGCTCCAAGCAATCAGGCGATTGACAACACCTTCCAGCAAGACGGCTGGGTCTGTTCGTTGCTGCGCCGCCGGCGGCCAGCGGGAGCAGGCACGCGCCATGCTGGAAACCATGGTCCATGGTCATTTGGGGGAAGGCATGCCGACACCGATCACGCGAAAAGGGTATGAAGCGCTGAAAGCCGAGTTGGATCGATTGCATAAGGTCGAGCGGCCACGGGTGATTGAGGCCATTGCGGAAGCCCGTGCGCATGGCGATCTGAGCGAGAATGCCGAATACGACGCGGCCAAAGAGCGCCAGGGCTTCATTGAAGCGCGGCTGGGGGAGCTGAAAGGCAAACTCGCCGACGCTCGAATCATTGACATCGCTGGGCGGGTTAGCGAGACCGTGGTCTTCGGCGCCACCGTGGTGTTGATCGAGCAGGAAGCGCAGGAGAAAAAACAATATACCCTCGTGGGACAGGACGAAGCCGATCTGAAGTTTTCCCGCATCTCCGTCCAATCGCCGGTCGGCCGTGCCCTCATCGGCAAGCGAGTGGGTGACCTGGTGGCGGTGAACACGCCCGCCAAAGTCGTCGAGTATGAACTGATTGAAATTCGCTTCGAGGAACTGTAGACGCCGATGTCTCTGCGCTCTTTCTCTTGGCTCTCATTTCGATCAGGACGGAAGCGAGCCTGCCGGTCTTGACACCTCCATGCCATTAGCCATTCCCCTCATCACGTTGTTGACGGATTTCGGCGAGCGCGACTATTTCGTGGCGAGCATGAAAGGGGTCATCCTCAACATCAATCCCCAGGCCCACATCGTAGACCTTTCCCACCACGTCACGGCGCACGATGTGGCGGATGCCGCATACCTGCTGAAATCCTGCTACCGATATTTCCCTGACGGCACGATCCATGTTGCGGTCGTCGACCCCGGTGTAGGCAGCCACCGAAGACCGCTGCTGGTCACCTCGTCGCGCTATTTTTTCATCGGGCCGGATAATGGATTGTTCACCCACGTCTGCCAGGAAGAGAGCGGCGTCGAAGTACGACAGATCGAAAACCGCCAGTATCGGCTGGATTCCGACGGCGCGACGTTTGATGGGCGCGACCTCTTCGCTCCGGCAGCAGCCTGGTTGACGAAAGGCCAACCCATTGGCTCCTTTGGCCGGCTCGTGCCGAATTACGAGCGCTTGTCGATTCCCGAGCCCGCCTGGGACAAGCATGTGATGACCGGACAGATCGTCTACGTCGATCGCTTCGGCAACCTGATCTCCAATCTCACCGCTTACCATCTGAAAGAAGTCCGCGCTCTCACCAAACGCTCCGAGCCGTACATTCGTATCGGCGGCCTGACGATCGACGGGATGGTACGGAGTTATGCCGAGGGCTCTCCCGAGCAGCCGCAGGCGCTGATCAATAGCAACGGCTACCTGGAAGTGTTCCTCAAGGAAGGACGAGCGGCTGACCGATTGAACGTGGCGCGTGAAGCACGCGTTGAGCTCTGCTAACTAGGCGCGCCTCAGGAGAGCGGCAGGGGCCGTCCGCCATCCAGGCCAATCCCACCGCAATTGACAGGCCGAAGATGTCGATGGTTTAATGACATTGATATCGAGTCCTGCGGAACACGCCATCTCGTCGCCACGGAACATGCTGATTTCCTTACATAGCTATCCACGAGTCGACCAAGTCACAGTATTTCTGGTTGTCCTCGTGGTCTGTTATCTGCCCTCTCTGGCAGATATTGCCTTCTGCCATGAACTGTCTCCTGTGGCCCTTCCATCGGAGATTTTTGCGGATGGCGAGGAACGTGCCCCCTCTGAGCCTCTCGTCGGATCCGACTCCTCGCAGGATTGTGCGCTGAACCATCAACTTTTGTCGTCGCTTGAAACCTTCGATCATAGCGCGCCTACCGGTAAGGATCCTGCCGCTCAGGGGGCATCCCGCATGACACTGTTGTACCGCCTCACCCCCAGGCCTCCGCCTTCTATACGCTAACGCCGCCCACGGATCGCTCATCGAGGTGTGGTGACTCATGGGTGGACCTTACGAACGAGACTGCTATGAGGAGCCCTGAACCACCAGCCCTCTCGGCGGGCTTCACTTCCGATACTCTACGACCGATACGAAACGAGAGGGAATGGAGTGCCATGAAACAACCCCTGTGCCGGCTGTCGGCGATTCTCTTTGGCCTGGCCCTCGCGGCCTGTACCCGCACCGATCCGCCGGCGCCATCAACCAAAACAGTTCCGGCGCCGCCGGCCGCGAACCGTCATGTGGATATTCAGACGATGCTCGTCGAAGCAGCGCCCTCCAGCCCAGCCTTGACCTTGTCGGCTCGAATCACCTATGCCGAGGACGGGTTTTCCAAGATTTCTTCCCCCCTCCAGGGACCAGTGCTGGATGTCCGAGTCAAGCTCGGCCAACTGGTCAAAGCCGGTGATGTCTTGATGGTGATGGATGCGGCAGATATCGCCCGGGCCTATGCGGCCTATGTCGAGGAAATTTCTGAGTTAGGGCTCGCCGAACGCAACTACGAATTGACGAAGGATTTGTACGACGCCCAAGCCATGTCTCTTAAGGATCTTGAACATGCGGAAAACGACCTGAACCGTGAGCGGGCTGAATTCAAACAGGCCAAAGGGCGGCTGCTGTCCCTTCGCGTCCCGGCTGCCGAGCTGAGCAAGCCGCTGGCGCAACAGCAGATTACCTCACGATTCGAACTGCGAAGTCCCTTGACGGGAACGGTGGTCGAACGCAACGTCACGCCGGGACAAATCGTCGGGCCTGCCTCGGACGCCCCGCTCTTTACCGTGGCCAATCTCGGACGGCTGCAGGTCGTCGCTGACGTGTATGAGCACGACCTGTCTGGAATCCAGATCGGAGCGGTCGCGACGATGACGGTCGAGGCCTACCCGGGAATCGAATTTCCCGCCACCATTGCGGTGATTGGTGATGTCGTCGATCCGGCGACGCGCACCATTAAAATTCGCGCCACCGTTTCAAATGAGGACCGACGCCTGAAGCCGGAAATGTTTGCGCGATTGACCGTCGCGGGTCACAGCGTGCCGCCGAGGATTGTGATTCCCAGACAAGCGGTCGTCGAACGGTCCGGCAAACATTGGATCGTCGTGCAGCATGACAAGGGGCGCTTTGAAGAGCGTGCGGTGAATATCGACAGCGTGGCGGGCAATCAGGTGACGATTCGAGAGGGGCTCACTACCGGAGAACGGATCGTCCTCACGCCTTCGACCATCAACCGGGTCGCATCAGGCGAAACACCAGCCGATGGCGTGTAACGATAGTCGGTGTTCAGTCCCGAACTATAACGCCGCAACCAGAATCCGCACCAACCCGGAGAGATCCTCGCTATCAACCCCGGTCAGCGCACGGTTGGTCGTGTTGGTATAGGCTGCTTCCAGAGAAATGGTGGTGGGATGCCCATAGATCGGATCCAAGTGAAACGCAAACATCCCCCGGCCCACGATACTTTCCGTCTCAATCAGCCCATCGCTGGACGTCGTGCTCGTATACCCTCCCATTGCGCTCAGTAACAATCGCTGGCTTTGTTTGTAGAGCAACGACAACGACGCCATGGGTGTCTGAATCTTTGCACCGGACCAGCTCTGGGTTTCCGTCCGGTAGCTGAGTGTGGGAGCGATGGTCAGGGTAATGAAGCTCCCCGCAGCAAGCTGCGGGGTATCACAGAACTCAATTTCGAAGACTTCCCGGAAGCAGAGGCGAACCCCGTAGCAAGCTACGGGGAATCAC
>JACQHN010000147.1 GCA_016199015.1 Nitrospira defluvii | reverse complement strand
CGGCGGGAATTCCGGCCAGCTCCAGCACATTACGCCGATGGCCTCTGAGCAAGGCTGCGGCAGCGGAGAGCGGTTTGCGCGGCTCATTCTTCTGACGGCCTGTGGCATCAATGGAGATCACCAGACAGCCCCGAGGAAACAGATCAGACATCGATTGCGCCGCCAGCGCGTCGTTCACAACCAGCATCAGGGTCCGGATACCGAGATTGTCTGCGGCTCCTCCATCGTACGCCAGCAGCGGAGGCTGCTCGGATGAGTTACCGCCGACCCTCCCATAAGGAATGGCCAGCGGTTCCAGCACACCGGGGTAGGCTGCGGACATGTAGACGGCTCGGGCAATACTAAAGGACGCCAGCGACTGGTGCAGAGCCCTGAATCCCTCATCGGAGATAATAAGCGGCTCGCCGGTGAGCGCATCGGTCGCATTCAGCAGGAGGATCGGTTTGGAGGGATTGAGATCGCCAAAGGTGGCGCCGCGAAACAGCCGGTCGTCCAACACCTGAATGACTTGTTCGGCGGGAATCCTGTCGGTCAGCGCATACCGAAGCGCATTCTGCGGAACGGTATACCAAGGCCCCAGCATGGCCCGTTGAAAATCACGGCCGACCTGTTCCACGAATCCATTTCGAAAACTAAAGTCGCGGTACCCTTCGAGCACGTAGGCGGCAGCAGGAAGTGAGCCTCCCGACACCGCCGAAAGGACATCGACCTGTGACAACAGACCCACCCGGTCGAGTTCCTTCATCACCGCCGCGCCAAAGACAGCCGCGCGACTGCCTCCGCCCGAGAACGCCAGTCCGATGAATCGGCCATCGGCTGTTTCTTTGGTTCCCAGGTGCATCGTAGCTTTGGTGGAGGCTAGACGACTGTCGGACCATTGCGCCGACTGATGGTCACGCGGAGCACAGGCCCCCAGGATGAGCACGAGCACGAGGATGATTCGATCCATAGAGAATTCCCATCTTCTCCCCACACTCCATTATACGGAAGAGACCACGCGTTGGATGCGAGTTCGAGCCCGATATCTATCCCAGCAACAATGCGGCGGGGCCAGCCTGATTTTCGATATCGGGAACGGGAGAGGGATCTTGACAATATCGACCGAATGGGTGGAGATCTTGCTAGACCGCGGCAGCGACTGTGTGAGCTATGACCTCATCTCCAAAGGGAGCCGCCGGATGTCCCGTTTGAGGGTGGTCCCTCCAATGGCTTCCAGGTCGTACGCCAGATACATGCAGTCGAAATAGGGATGCTCTGGAAAGGGTCGGCCCACCTTGAGTCCACGCCACATGTCAATCTTCACGTTGGCATTCTGTGCGTTGAATTCGTCGATCGCCAGCAATTCTCCGGCAAAGCGATGGCTCACCAGAGTCTCGATCACATCGTCGAAATACAACGGAACTTTCCGCAGCATCGACTTCTTGGGATGGCTGAATATTTTCAAGGCGTGCGTGGTCGAGGAGTACAAGTCCAAATCGAATGAGACGAACCCGATCGGGGCATCCTGAACGCATTCAATGAACTCGGGCACGGTCTCCTTCACCTCCCCCAGCACCAACCGCGTGCGTGGCGAAAGCTTCCCGCGAAGCGACGCCTCGTCCAAAGGAAAGTCTCCCGACTTCCAGTAGTCCGGGTGATCCCGGTGATCGCCCGTCAATTCCGGGAGTCCACCGCCGCTGTCGAATCCGAAGACCTTGATCCGGACGCCGGTTTCACGCTCGACCGCCTCGGCTTCTTCTTGCAGGGTTACGAGCCCCCGTCCTCCAGCAACACCGAATTCAATCGCGATAATTTCAGAGACTCCTTCGAGGCGGGCGAGGCCTGCCGCATTCAGCAATCCAGTGAGGTATCCCGGGCGTTTGGACAAACACCACTGGTCGCGCATACTCGCTGATATCGACAACCGTTTTAGCAGAAGTCTCGTAAAGATGCGGAAGGGCGACTCCATGGACAGTCGCGTGAACCAATGGGGCAGTTTAATCCGTTCAATCGCATGTGACATGGCCATAGTCTTTGAGACGAAATCCAGTTCGGAACCCGTCAGCCGGAAGTGTCCCTCTGACAAGCCAGCAAAGCTTACTCAGCATCCGAATATACGAAAAGGCATGGAAACTTTCAAGCGCAATAAAATGAGGGAGCCTCTACCCTCTGGTGAGCTTGCGATAGCGAATCCGGTGTGGCTGGTCGGCTTCTTTCCCGAGCCGTTTCTTGCGATCGGCTTCGTACTCGCTATAGTTACCTTCGTACCAGACCACTTTGCTGTCACCCTCGAACGCCAGAATGTGAGTGGCCACACGGTCCAAAAACCAGCGATCGTGACTGCTGATCACGGCGCAGCCGGCAAATCCTTCCAAGCCCTCTTCCAACGCACGCAGCGTGTTCACATCCAGGTCGTTGGTCGGCTCGTCGAGGATGATGAGATTGGCCCCCTCCTTCAGCATGCGAGCCAAGTGCACGCGATTGCGCTCGCCGCCCGACAGGTCCTTCACCTTCTTTTGTTGATCTGTGCCGGCGAAATTGAAGCGCGCGCAATAGCCGCGGGCGTTCACTTCAGCCTTCCCCAGCTTGATCGTATCCTGCCCATCGGAAATGATTTCATAGACGGTCTTATTGGGGTCGAGACTGCGATCCTGATCGACGTACCCGAGCTTGACCGTTTCGCCGATCCTGATGGTACCCGCATCCGGCTTCTCTTTGCCGAGGATCATGCGGAACATGGTCGTTTTGCCCGCTCCGTTGGGTCCGATCACGCCGACGATGCCGCCTTTCGGGAGACTGAACTCGACATTCTCGTAGAGCACATTCTCACCGAACGCCTTGCTGATCCCCTTGGCCTCGACCACCAGGTCACCGAGTCGCGGTCCCGGCGGAATGTAGATTTCGAGATCCTCGGCGAGCTGGTCCTGCTTCTGATTGACGAGTTCCTCGTAACGATTGAGCCGCGCCTTACCCTTCGATTGACGGGCTTTCGGCGACATGCGGATCCATTCCAGCTCATGCTCGAGAGTTTTCTTCCGCTTGGATTCGGCTTTTTCTTCTTTCTCCAACCGGTCCTGCTTCTGTTCGAGCCAAGAGGTGTAGTTGCCTTGGAACGGAATGCCGTAGCCGCGATCCAATTCCAGAATCCAGCCCGCCACGTTGTCGAGGAAGTAGCGGTCGTGCGTCACGGCGATGACCGTGCCCTTGTACTGCTGCAGATGCAGTTCCAGCCACTGCACTGATTCGGCATCGAGGTGGTTCGTCGGTTCGTCGAGCAGCAAAATATCGGGCTCCTGGATCATGAGGCGGCAGAGCGCCACCCGGCGCTTCTCGCCTCCCGAAAGCAGACCGACCTTCTGGTCGGCCGGCGGACAACGTAAGGCATCCATGGCAATCTCGAGTTCGCTCTCGAGTTCCCAGCCGTTCGCCGCTTCGATCTTTTCCTGCAGCTGTGCCTGCTTATCGATGAGCTTTTCCATTTCATCCGGGCCCGCTTCACCCATGCTGTTGCTGACCGCTTCATACTCGTGCAGCAGCCCTACGAGCTCCTTCTTCCCTTCCTCCACGACCTCCTTCACGGTCTTGTTGGGATCGAGTTGCGGCTCCTGTTCCAGCAGCCCGACGCTGTACCCCTTGGAACGCGTGATCTCGCCGACATAGTTGGGATCCAACCCCGCGATGATTTTCAGCAGCGAGCTTTTCCCAGACCCGTTCAAGCCGAGTACGCCGATCTTGGCCCCGTAGTAAAAACCCAGGTAGATATCGCGCAGCACCTGTTTCTTCGGCGGGTAGACCTTGCCCACGCCGACCAGTGAAAAAATTACTTGCTTATCGTTCGTCGCCATGCGCTCCCCTATCTAATGATGTAGCAGGATGTTGAAAAAGT
>JACQHN010000157.1 GCA_016199015.1 Nitrospira defluvii | reverse complement strand
GTGAGGGGGTTGTAGTTATTGGGGCAACGGAGTCATGAAGAAACATGAAAAGAATCGATCAAATCAACATTACTGGAGTACCGACCATGCCGAAGCACTTTAAGCTTCGAACTTACCAACGAGTGACGCTGTGTGGTTCCGGATACTATCTCTCCGAAGATTTTCTGGGGAAAGGTACGGTCTGGGACATGTCAGCGGGAGGATGGCGAATTCAGGGAGATCATCACGTCCGAGTAGGCATGCCACTCACTTTACGCATGGATCTCCCCGGCGAAAAATTTCCTCTGGAGGTTGAGCAAGCCATTGTTCAATGGGTCAGTGGGCGGGACTTTGGTGTCCAGATCAAAAAGATTCGCCACACATCGGCCAAGAAACTGGAGCGTCTTATTGGACACCATTTGTGCACATTGCATCCAGGTTGATAATTAAATGTCTTTGACCTCCTCAACTTCTACTTCTGGTAGCTCAGGGAGTTCAACCTCGGCACGCCCCTTCAACATAGACGGATGCAACCCATACTTCTTCAGCATCTTGTAAAAATCAGCTCGATAACGGCCAGCGAATTGTGCGGCCCGGGAGATATTCCCCCCCGTCATCTGAAGCACGTTCCGCAAGTAGGACCGCTCAAACTCTTCCTTCGCCTCGGTTAACGGCTTTAACCCGATCTCTGACGACACACCGATCGTCGGAAGTAAATCTGGTAACACCATATCCTGCCTCGACATCACCACGGCTTTTTCAACGGCGTTCTCCAACTCCCGCACATTGCCCGGCCAGGGGTAGGCCATCAGTCGATGCATAGCCGCTGGTGTGAACCCTCGCACATCTTTATTGGAGCGTTTCGCACTTTGCTTTAGGAAATGTTGTGCGAGAAGCGGAATATCGTCCTTGCGTTCACGCAACGGAGGAATGGCAAGCGGAACGACCGACACGCGATAGTACAGGTCATGACGGAACGTCCCTGCCTTCACGCCTTCAGTGAGATCCTTATTGGTGGCTGTAATAATCCGTACATCTACTTTGGTTGTATAGTCGGCTCCGACCTCACGCACTTCCCGCTCCTGCACGGCGCGGAGAAGTTTCACCTGCATCGGCAGCGACATTTCTGCGATCTCGTCAAGGAATAGCGTGCCTCCATTCGCACTTTGAAAGAGTCCCCGCTTCGCCGCTACGGCACTCGTAAACGCGCCACGAATATGGCCAAACAACTCACTTTCAAACAGGGTCTCGCTGATCGCGGCACAATTTAAGGCCACGAACGGCCCCTTCGATCGGCGACTGTTGGCATGGAGCACACGAGCCAAGACTTCTTTGCCGGTTCCCGTTTCTCCCGTCAACAGAATCGTGGCATCTGAATCGGCAATCTGTGCCACCTGCTGAAACAGCCGCTGCATCGCCGGACTTCGGGCGATGACATTCTCAAGGCCGTAGAGTTCCTTCACCAATGATTTTAACCGCTGAATCTCGCGCGTCATGCGGAGCTGGATCAATGCCTTATCAATCGTGGCCTTCAATTCCTTGTCGTCAAAGGGTTTGGTCAGATAGCCGAAGGCCCCGCGTTGCATGGCCTCCACCGCATTGGGGATGCTCCCGTGAGCCGTGAGAATGATGACCGGCAGCCCCGGCTGAGTGTGCAGGAGCTCCTCGGTCAATGCCAGCCCATCTTCTGCCCTCAACCGTAAATCGGTGATCGCGATATCAAACGGTTCTTGGCGGGCGGCCGTAAGCGCATCCTGGCTGCCGGTACAGGGCGTTACCGAAAAACCCATCGCCGACAGTCGCATTTTCAGGAGATGCAACAGGCCTTCGTCATCGTCCACAACGAGAATGCGTTCTTGCTCCATGACGGTCCTTAGGGTTTGGGTGGCTCCGACAGTTGCGGGGGAAGAATATTCGACGGGGGTTTGATCGGACGGGTTTTTCCCCTCATTTCCTGATCGATACGCTTGAGGGCTTCCAGTTGATTCGTGAGCTCTTCGACCTTTTTATCGCGGTCACTGATTTGTCGCTGCAGGTTTTGGAGTGTGGCAGGCTCGACCGACATCCGCGGGCCCTCCCGCCTGGAATTGAAGAGCTCTGCCTTCCTTTCCTGATCTTGGAGCTCGCGCTGCAGTGCCTCAAGCGATTGGGATTCACTATCTTGCATGGCACGCAATTGTTGAATCGTGAGTTCACGATCGAGTAAATCGTGGACAGTCCGTTCGATGGTCTGCGAGAGAAGCGCCTGCGTTCGGGCTGTCGCGGGTCCGGTCAGGACGGAGCGCAGCCATGACTCATCGGGGGGCACTTCACCGGTCTGCAGCAATTGCAACCAGAGCCGGCTTGACGCAGCAAGCTGACCCTTGGGAGCCACGGCAATGACCTTTTCGAAATAGTGAATGGCTGACTCCCGACTCTCATACAAGGCCGCCAACGCGCGGGTGAAGAATACATGATCGCAGATAGGCTTGCTAGCACATTTAACAGCTAACTGGCTTTCCTTACGTATCACACCCTGCAAGACCTTACTGTCGTTGACGTCCCCAGAGAAATACGGAGTTTGAAGGGGCGGCGCCGAAATGGTGGTGCAAGCCACCGAGAGCCCCAGGGCAAGCAGCACTCCCATGCTTCCCAGAGGTCGCATTACACCAACACTCCGGGTTTCGTCAGGCAGAGAATAAACCGCACCGTCGTTCCTTTTCCCACTTCACTTTCAACCCAGATGCGGCCACCATGGGCCTCCACTACTTTTTTTGCAAGGGCGAGCCCAAGTCCGCTCCCGACTGAGGCATGTCGGGTCTTCGTGCGGCCTTGATAAAACCGCTCGAAAATATGGGGCACTTCTTCCGCCGGTATGCCGGGTCCCGCATCCATCACCGCAACAAACAGCAGCCCTTCATCACGGCCTGGCGTCATGTATAGTCTCACCACGGCCCCCTCCGGGCTGTACTTCAACGCATTCGACAGCAGATTGTCCAGTACCTGCTCGATGCGCGCACTGTCCGCCCGCACCCAGTATCGTTCGACCGGCGCTTCAACCAGGAGTTGCACGCGTTTCGCATCCGCCAGCAACCGAATCTTATTGACCGATACCTCCGCAACCCGCTTGAGATCTGTCGGCGCAAAACGATATTCCATCATGCCGGCTTCCATTTTCGACAGATCCAAAATCGTCGAAATGAGGTACATCAACCGGCGACTACTATCGGACATGATGCGTAACGTCGTCCGCTGGTCCTGCGTCAGGGGACCGGGGATTTCATCGAGCAGGAGATGCGTTCCTTCCTGAATAGAAGCCATCGGTGTGCGAAGTTCATGCGACACATGGGCAAGAAACTCGCTTTTGATATCGTCGAGCTGCTGAAGCTTCGTGCCCATCCACTTCACCGTGTCGCCCAGCTCCCGAAGTTCGCGCGGCGCCTGGCCATCCAATGACGCCTGAAAGTTTCCCTGCCCCATTTCCTGAATCACCGCTTGCAGGCGACGCAGAGGACGGAGAATGTTGTAACTTGCCACGGCGGCCAAGCCGAGCCCGAACAACAGAGCGACCAGCACCAGCTCCCGCGTGACGGACTCCGCGTGAACCGAACTGGCTCGTGACTCATCCACCCCGACCGCAATACGGGCTTCGTGCAACCCGATGTATTGCTGCAAGGTGGACGATATCCTGCCGGCAAGGGCATTTCGTCGCTCGTCGTAATCCTCTCCGGATTCCAATTGTTTGCCGACTGGTTCTGCAAGCTGCGCATGGAACAGCGCAAGATGGGCCTGCTGAAGGTGCGCTACTTCCTTGAGCAACCGAGTTTCCGGCTCGGGCGCGTCTCGCGTGAGTAAGCCGTGTAATACCTGCTGAAACTCTTTACTTTCCTCGTCGAAGTGTTCGAGAAACGTCGCCGCAGGCACGGCCACATATTTCTTCTCGCTCTGAATTTGCTCATAAAATGACGCCAGCAACCGCTTGGCCGAGTCAATCTCCGGATGGTGGTGGGATCCAACCTCGGTATTCAGCCCGGCTAACGTTCGAATTTGCCATAGGGCGTAGAGATTGACACCCGTCATCACCCCAATGATGACTAGATACGTCAGAACCAGTCGCCAAAAAATCGAGAGGCGCACGATGGCGCATCCTCCCTAGATGAAACGCACGAGCATCTGATCGCCCGCAGTGTAGGTTAAGCCATACACCACTTCACCCCCACCCTCAACAAGTTCTAGATTTTATGCGGATAACAGGACGTAGATCGCGAACGTTCGGAGAGTGCCCTAGGGCGTGTCGTCAATTAAGGGATTCCCACAGGTAAGAATATGTGATTCATAGGAGGTCAACCTGATAAAGGAGGGGCTGACCTATGACGAGACGCTATGGGGTGCGAGACGATCAGTGGGAGAGGATCAAGCACATTCTGCCAGGGCGCGAGGAAGATGTCGGTGCGACGGCAAAGGACAATCGTCTGTTTGTTGAGGCGGTCCGTTACCGTGACCGCGCGGGCGTTTCCTGGCGCGATCTGCCGGAGAGATTTGGCGACTGGAAGAACATACATAAACGTCATAGCCGATGGGCAGCAAGCGGAGCTTGGGAGAATCTTTTCAAGGCGTTAGCCGTAGATGCGGATAACGCATACGTGATGATTGATGCCACCATTGTCCGCGCACATCAGCACAGCGCGGGCGCTCGTAAAAAAAAAGACCAGGACACCAAAGATGTCCGCAAACAGGAAGCCATCGGCAGATCAAACGGCGGACTGACGACCACAATCCACGCT
>JACQHN010000127.1 GCA_016199015.1 Nitrospira defluvii | reverse complement strand
GTGAACTGGGAGAAGACGAGAGCGCTGTGCCCCTCGTCCAGCAAGACTTGCAGCCGTTCCACCAGGAAGGTGAGTTTCGGCGAGGGTTCGTCGGTGCGTTGTGTCAGCAGACGCGGCGAGAGACAGACTTGGCGGAGTTTGAGGATGGCTGTCAGGGCGATGAACTGGGCCTGACCGGAGGTCTTGGTGCGGTAGGCCTCGTCGATCGTGGAGCGGACTTGGGCGACCGTCTGCTGGTAGAGCGCCTTTTGCCGCTCGGTTAAGTCGAGGAACACCTCGCTTTCGATCTTCGGCGGCAAGTCGTGGAGGACCTCGGCCTTTGTCCGCCGCAAGACGAAGGGCCTGGTCCGGTGAAGCAACCGCTCGAGCGCGCTGCCTTGGACACGTTTGAGATCTGCCTTGAACCGATCGTAGTCGCCGAGGAGTCCGGGCAGACAGAGATCGATTACCGAGAAGTACTCGCCCACGTGATTTTCAAGGGGGGTGCCGGTCAGGGCGAGCTTGAATCGCCCCTTGAGCCGGCGGACTGCGCCCGTGGTGTCCGCCTGAATGTTTTTCACCGCCTGGGCTTCGTCGAACACGATGATGTGAAACGCCATGTGTTCCAATCGGTCGATGTCCCGGCGGACGAGTCCATAGGTCGTGAGGAGGATGCCGCCGTTCTCCGTATGGAGGGTCCGTTCGCTGCCGCTGTAGACATGGACCTTCAAGCGGGGAGCGAAGCGCGCAAGTTCCTGTTCCCAGTTGAAGAGCAGACTCGTCGGTACGACGATCAGGTGAGGGCCTTTTACACCAATCGACGCCTTGATGCGCCCTTCCTCGATGGCCGCCAACAGGCAGATCGCCTGGAGCGTCTTTCCTAATCCCATGTCGTCCGCCAAACAGGCGCCAAAACGGTGCTCGTAAAGAAACGCCAGCCAGGCATAGCCTTCTCGCTGATAGGGGCGGAGGGTTGCGTGCAAGCGCTTCGGCAGGGGCCGCGCGGCGATTTGGGTGAATCCCAGGAGACGACCGAGCACGGCCTCGTCCTCGGAAGGCAGTGAGACCGCGATGCCCTGCTTGCGCAACGCCAGCCAGTCGAGGACCTGTAGCCGGGGCACGTGCACGATCCGCGCTGCATCCCGATCCGCCTGGGCCTCTCCGGTGAGGTCGAGGATTGCGCGCAATCGTTCCAGGGTGTGGCTATCCAGGACCCGCAGGCCGCGTTCGCTGTCGATCAACCCGCCCTGCTGGAGGGCCGCCCGCCACTCCGCCTCCTTCAGCGCCACGCCGTCACAGCGGATCTCCGGTCGAATTTCAAACCAGTCGATCCCGGTTCCTTCCTGGTCTCCACGCTCTACCTGAACGGAACAATCCCACCGAGAGGGTTTGAGCGGCTTGTCGTCGTACAACAATTCGATTCCGGCGGTGGTGAGCTTCTCCAGGAGATCCGGTAATCGCTGGAACAGCAGATGCGTGTCGATCCTCATCTCGTCGGCGCGCCGCATGCCGCGAAAGATCTCCGGGCCGAAGGTCTGGAATGGAATCTTGTACAGCCAGGCTTCTCGTGCCTTGTCGATCGGCTGAAGGCGCCAATGCCTTGCGCCAATCTGTAACCGCACATCCGGCCGGGCATAGATCGACAGGCGCTGTCTCAGCCATCGATAGGCCTCGTCGCCGATCTGGCGTGACCAGGACTCCGGGGCGAGTGCCGTTTTGATGCGGTGGTCTCGCTGCTTCGAATCTTGCACGGAAAGGAGTGTAAAAAACGCCTCATAGAGCACGGCCTTGCGTTTCTGCGCGCGCAACGGGCCGGAGACCGCGCGACCCTGCTCCAATGCCGCGATGCATGAAAAGGTCGAGAGGCTGGGCGCAGAGCAGAAGGCTCCCATCCGACATTGAGCCAGCAGCTTCCATGGAGCGGTCGGATTGTCCCGAGGGCCGTCTGGAGGCTGCAGGATCAGAGCGTATGAGGGCGCGTCACCTGCCGGAGGAGAGTCAGAGACAGTGCGTTGAACCGCAGTCACCGTTCCATCCACCTTCAGCATGAGATCGCGCAGGGTTCGGTCGGCCTGCTTTCTGGTGAGATCGATGTGGGCCGATCGAAACTCGTCGAGTGAGACCGTGAACTCCGTCTCTGTGGTGATGCCCTGCCACCGTCCAGACCGTGAGCCGTCGGGCAACGTGACCGGGCGGAGTCTCTCGTCGCCATCACTATAGGGATCGAGGAACGGATCGACCTTGTTGAAACATTGCTGCAGCGAGCGAAACGAGGCCCATCCGCCTTCGTCCTCCAAATAGAGCAGCCGTCCGCCGCCCAGATCCGCGACGAAGGTTCTGAAGCGAACGATCCGTTCGAGGGGCGCGCCGTCGGCGAGGCAGACCGCGCGGATCCGGACCTGATTGCCGGTCAGGTCGATCTCCGTCTTGCTTTGGCACGTGACCGAGGGACTCCAGCAGAGCGGTACGGATTCTCGGCCGGTCTCCAGCAGGATCTGGTAGGGCCGATCGTGGCGCCTGAGGTAGTGCAACAAGGGGTCTTCCCCGAACCCGGATATGAACCAGGTCGTGTTGAGCAGAGGAACCAGTTCGGGAGGAAGCGCAGGGGCCCAACTTCCAGGAAGCGGCGATCCGTTCCGATGGATCAGAAGCTGCGGGTACGCGTGACGGGCATCGATGACGATCTCATAGATCGTCCCCTTGTTGACAGGGCGGTTACGGGTGGCTCCCGGCGTCTCGCTCGATTTCGGGTCGTTACCGAGCAGTTCAGTCCGGAGCGCAGGCAGCCGGATTTGCTGCCGATCCGGTAATCTGAACGCCTCCGGCGAGAGCAGGTGCTTCGTGGTGAAGCAGGCGCACAGGACATGTTTACAGAGCCGGTCGGGGTTCCAGGCCGGGCAATCGCAGGAGGCAGCGAGGAATCCGTGGTCGAGTGAAAAGATGACCGCGTAGAGCCTGGTCCCTTGCACCTGCGACGTCAGCGTGGCGAGATCCTGACTCCAGATGTAGTGCTGAAGCCGCTGCTGCCGGTAGTAGTCGTAGCCCCGAACGACGGATGCCTTCGGGGTCATCGTGTACAGATCGTTGGTCGAGAGCGCACGAAACGCGGCGAGCAGCGCGGACGATTCGGGGGCAGGGCTCGGGGGGACGGGCTCCATGCCGGAAAGGGGCCGGTCCCCGCGCCCGCGACGAGACGAGGTCTTTTTGCGCATGGCGCGTCACTATAACGAGAGCAGTGGGCTCCATCAAGGTGCGGCGACGAACGTCGTGCAGGTCGTGAACCAGCAGATCAGTGAGATCCAACGGCCGGTTGTCTGAGTGCAGCGAAACTCGGCGTGACGGATGGTGAGGAGATCGCTCTGCCGGTTCGTTCCAACAGTCCTTCTTTTTCGTCTGTCTTGTCGGTATCGGTGACGATGGCGACGAGGGGATGTTCGTGCCGATCTGTGAGGCGGCTTACAGTTCAGAGGCGAACGATGAGGTTGCGGGTATGGGAGGCATGGGGGAGGGGCAGCCGGCGTGGCTGCCCCTCCCAGGGGTTGAAGGCACGGAAATAGGGACTAGCGCATTGAGGCCATTGGTTTTTCGACGATATCGCCCTTCATCGGGCCGAGCGCGCCAAGCAGTTCGTTCTTTTCACGCTCCGGAACTTTAAACTTGTTCAACGTGGCGATGAGGTCTCCGACCAAGGCATCGAAGTCGCTGCTGCTGACGCCCATGCCGGCATGCGCGCTTTTCATGTCTCGACCCGTATACGTGCAGGGCCCGCCAGAGGCTTGGCAAATCTGGTCGACGAGCATGGATTTTAGGCGCGGGATATTCGCATTCGCAAACTTGCCGTTGATGCGGCTGTCGGCCGCCACGCGACCGACAAAGTCGTCCACCACGGCGGTGATGGCTGTCTTGCCGCCCAGCCGATCGTAGAGCGATTTCTCGACAGAACCAGTGCCGGCGGGCGAGGAACCCATGGTATTGCAGGCCGAGACCGTCAGGGCGAGTCCGAGGACCATGGCGAGAGAGGCAATTCGTTGAGACATGATACGTCCTCCTGGTTATAAGTAAGTGGGGATGGCCTGGTTCTGTTCGACATCGACCGGCCTTCTGTGTGGTGTTACGAAAGGAGATGCCTGGTTGGATTGGTGGTTGCGAAAAAAACCGGTCGTTGCGGAGAAAAAACAGCGATGCTACAGTTTTAGGCAATGGCTGAGGATCGGCACAGATCTATAGGCCCAGGTGATGTCGTAGAAGTCTGAGGGAGGTCCATCAAGGAGTCCCAAAAGAGATGATCAAACGGATCTTCGGATCCACGAAAGTCCGTTACCGGGGTTTGTGCAAGAACGCGCAGCGGCTCCTCGTCATCTGTGCGCTCGCGACTCTCTATCTGGTGCGCCGCCGCATCCTGCAGCCAGAAATCTAGCCGGGGGTGCACGGCACTCTCCAAGGCCCATGGTGCAGACCCTCGGCCACGAGATGGGTCCGGAGTTCGACCTGCCAGAGGTCCCATGTCCGTGCGGACCGGCGCGCGGCACATGAGCCGGATGGGGTAGCGATGGCTGTGGTCGCGAATGGCCCGGTATTTCATCGGGATTCCCTCGCGAAGAACGCCGCCGCACGTCGTGAAAAATCTCGCTCCTGGGTCACCCGCGCCAACTCCCGCTTCACCCGTGCGAGCTCCTCGGCCTCGGCGCGCTGGGCGGCCTGAGTGGTGCCGTGGACCTCGCCCTGCCGGTTCTGAGCGGTCCAACGATACAGCATGTTGTCTGGAATCCCCATGTCACGAGCTACCGGGGCCACCGGGTGAGCGGACTCACGCCCCAACCGCGCCGCCTCCATCATAAATTCCTCGGTATACCGACGTCGTTTGACCTCTGCCATGATGACCTCCGATTTCACGATTCTCCCTCTTATTGAGGTGGCTGTAAAATCGGGGGAGGGTCACTCGGCCTCTTCGTCGTTGAACTGGCGGAGAGGAGGCGCTTGGTCGAGAGAATTTTTGCGGGAGGGAGAGCGGGAAGAAAAGAACTCTCGCCCCCTTGACTCAGTACCCTACTACAGGGTGTAAGGTCCTATGGGAGGTGAGAGATGCCGGCAGGACTGACGATTGGACAACTTGCGAAAGCGGTCGGTGTCAATATCCAGACAGTGCGGTACTACGAACGGCTCAAGCTCCTCAATCCGTCTGCCCGCCGACCGTCGGGATACCGAGTCTATGGCGAAGACGAGGAACGACGGCTTCGGTTTATCAAGAACGCCCAAGCGCTGGGCTTCACGCTGCAGGAAATCGCCGAACTGCTCACGCTCAGCGTCACGTCGACCGCGCGCTGCGGCGATGTACAACGACGAGCGCAAGCCAAGCTGACGCACGTGGAG
>JACQHN010000126.1 GCA_016199015.1 Nitrospira defluvii | reverse complement strand
CCCCAACGGGAATCTGCTCACCGTGTCGGATGCCAAGAACCAGACGACGACCTATACCTACGACAACATGGATCGGCTTTTGACGAGGAAAGATGCGCTGAATCGGACCGAGAATTATCAGTACGACCTGGCAGGAAACCTGACCACCTTCACGGATCGGAAGAACCAGGTCGCCCAGTTCCAATACGACGCGTTGAACAGACGAATCGGCGCGACCTACGCGGACGGCTCGTCCACGACCTTTACCTACGACGCCGCCGGTCGCTTCACGAGGGCCAGCGACACAGCTCCTGGTGCCGGCGCGATCGATTTCGCCTACGACACCCTTGACCGGTTGATCCAAGAGGTCACAGGACAAGGCTCAGTTGCCTACCAATACGATGTGTTGGGACGAAGAACCCAGATGACGGCGAACGGCCAACAGCCGACGGTGTATCAGTATGATGCGGCATCTCGGCTCACTCGGGTAGAGCAGGGCGCGTTGTTCGCCGCGCTGGGCTATGACAATGCGAACCGGCGTACGAGCTTGGGCTATTCCAACGGGACGACGACATCGTATGCGTACGATGTCGCTTCTCGGCTGACAGGAATCGCGCACAACGGGCCGAGTGGGCTGATCGACGCGTTCACGTACACGTACGATGCGGCAGGAAATCGCTTTGGTGCCAACAGAGCCAACGGCACGGCCAGCCTGTTACCAAGTGCCGTGGCGTCGGCGACCTACGACGCGGCGAACGAGCAGATTGCATTTGGCGGCGCCACGCTGACCTACGACGCCAACGGGAATCTGACCAACGACGGCACGAACACCTACACCTGGGATGCGCCGAATCGGCTGAGCGGTATCAGCGGCGGGGTGACCGCGAACTTTTCGTACGATGCCCTCGGTCGACGCGTGAGCAAAACAATCAACGGTGTCACGACGCAGTTTCTCTATGATGGCAATGACATTGTGGAAGAGATTAGTGGTAGTGCCATCGCGGCCACTTATGTCCGCAGCCTGAACATCGATGAGCCATTCGGAGTTCTCAGACAGGATGGCTCATATTTCTACATCTATGATGGTTTAGGCAGTACGCTCGCCCTCACGAATCAGTCCGGCGCTCCTGCGGTCCAATACTCCTACGAGCCTTTCGGCAACACGCAGTCCTCCGATCCTGCTTTCCAAAACCCATTCCAGTTTACCGGTCGTGAAAACGACACCACGGGACTCGCTTACTACCGTGCTCGATACTACCATCCAAGACTTCAACGTTTCATGAGCGAAGATCCACTTCGGTTCCGTGGAAGACAACCCAACCTATATGTTTACGTCAAGAATAACCCTCTCAATTTTAAAGATCCCACGGGTCTTCGTGGTTGTCCGTGCGGCGAAATTGGTGCGACCACTAGCCGCGTCGGGCCACTCGGATCTGCCATAGGCTATGCGTTGGCACAACAAGCTATAAACCTTGCGAGTAGTATGGCCTCAAGTGCAGGACAGTTGCCATTTAACACTCAGTTCGATGCCTTTAGGCATTGTTATTGGTCATGCCGAATGACTCAAGTGATGAATCCTGATGCAGCAGCCATAATTGGGTATTGGCACGAAGAGTGCGATGCGAAACAGCCACAGGATCAATATGATATGGATTCTTACAATAACATGGTTGGAAGAACCTTTGGCATGCAGGGGACAGATTGCCGAGGAGCATGTACGGGAGCCATGCAGGGCGGAGTGCTTCAAAACTCCCCTGTTCTAAGCAACTCTGTTCCGACCGGCCCACCGGTGCGATAGAGACCAAAGATGGCAACAATAAGGAATCATCGAGTTTCCATTTTGGCCGTCCTAGTGGGTTGCATGATGATTTTATTCGTTCACTTGTTCTGGCTCCGCATATTCTGTGGGGTGACAATCTCTGTGACCAATCAAGGAAGAGGCGAGATCACCACGCTAGTCTTCACCATCAGGGGTGATCGTAAAGAGGTGAAAACAGTTATGCCTGATAAATCAGAAACAGTGACCTTGCATCCAACAACAGAGACTGATGTTGGTCTCACGTTTGTGGATTCGAAGGGACGGACTCATGAGAAGCACGGGACATATCTAGAGAGGCACCTAGGCGGAACAATAAGTGTCACGGTCGACACAGACGCAAACGTGTTATGGGTCGATTCAATTAAGGGATGCCTTTTCTAGGAGCCTGTCCGACATTGGGAGGAAAGAAGAAAAGGAAAGAAGAAAAGGGGACAGCAACTGTCTTGACTGTCAAGCACGCAGAGGCGCCCCTGCGTACTCAGAGGCACGCATGCCACAACTGACGGACCAGAGTTCCCGGCCTCCCAATTCTGTGTCCCATCCTTGCGATGCGGGCTCAATGGCCCACGCAACTGTTCGGGCTTGTTCAGAATGTAGACGTGACGACCCGCGCTGTCCCACGGTCTTTGAAGACCTCGGCTACTTCGGTCTGTCAGAGGAAGAAAAGGGGACAGGCTGGTTTTCCAATGATGGCCGTAGCTGAAAGACAACCGATGAATGTTGAGCGACGTGGAGATGCGACTGATCGCATTGCCTCTATCACCGATGCCCGCGGCATCACCTATCTGACGAATACGTACGTGACGACGACCGATCCGACGAGACGGCCGCCGGACCCCGCCGTGGCCAGCCAGACGTTGGCGGATGGCGGGGTGTACACCTTCGAGTCTGTGGTGACCAATCGCGCGGTCACCCAGGCCACCGTCTCCGATCCCCGCGGGAAAAAGACGGTGCATCGCTTCAATGGGCGGAATCATGAAGTGGGGAAGGTCGATGCGGTGGGGCAACAAACAAGAACGACGCGTGATTTCACGACGAATCAAGTCATGGAATCCCGCGATCCGCTGAATCGCCTGACCAAGTTCACCTACGATCTGGCCGGTAACGTGAACTCGATTCTTGATCCGCAGCAGAAT
>JACQHN010000013.1 GCA_016199015.1 Nitrospira defluvii | reverse complement strand
GCGCGCGTCTCGTCGGCGGCAAACAACACCCCACTCAGACACCCGGCCACGACCATCACGGCACCAAGGGTTCGACGATTCATGCGTTCTTCCTCCTTATCTCAAGCAGGGCAACAGCCGTCGATTTTCGGCTACGAGTTGAGACAAGACCTTTCATGCTCTATTGCGGCAGCTTGACCACCATCTTGTCGATGTGGCCTTCTTTGAGATGAAATTTTACAAGCGAGGTGGGAATGATCCGCTCGAGTTCGAGAGGCTCCCCTTCGTGATTCACCACCAACACAGCGGACTTCAACGCATAGCTTCGTCCATCGATCCGAATCGTCGATCCCTGCACCTCATCGATCACGCCGGACTGAAAACCAGCGGTCGAAAACGGCATGACTATTTCTGTTTGCGCGAAACCCACGGTCGACACAGAAGGCACCACCTGCATCAGTGCCAGTAGGCCGAGCGCCACCACGATGACTGTGCGGTTCATCGCCATACTCCCTCTCTCAATTGATTTTCTTCACACATGTGTCGCCATCCAGGCATCCATAGACTGAGATCACGGTACTATTTGAACCGGTGGCCGGATTGTTTGCCATGCAGGTAATTCGATACACATGCTCGGTCCCTGCTACCCCTGTTCCCTGCCCGCTCTTGGCGTGCGTATAGAGAAGATCGATGTCGCCGCTGACGGTAAAGCCCGGAAGATTCGTCATCACGAAATTCGGAGCTGCACTCGCAGAATCCGTAAAATTGACGGCCGGCGTATTCGCCGGAGCCGGTGACGGAAGATCGTATCCATAGATCTCGCTGTACAATGTGGTGGCGTTCGCCGCTGGGACCGGACCCGTGGGAGCGATGAATGAGGCTGGGAGGACTCCTGGAGGCGACAACGTTTGCTGAATGATGTTCGCAGCGAGGCCCTCGCACGAATCCGCTGCAGCTACCACCGCTTCAGTACTGCGGGAAAATCCCGCCATTCGATTCTCCATGCTGGTCACTGTAATAGAGGCAATTCCGAGTATGGTCAGAATCAGCAGCATCAACATCACTGTGAGCAACGCGATGCCTCGCTGATTCTTCACTCCTACCCTTTCGTGCTCGTGTCCCGCGCCGGTTGTGGCCTGTTGCAGATTCATCACAGCGTCTCTCGTTACAGGTTTCTCGGCTGGATCGTCCGGATCATCACTCGCCGGCGTTGTTGCTGATACACACTGGCGTCATAGCTTGGATCCATCGATGGGTCGTGATCTCCGACTATTACCGGTCCCGTTGTGTTGACGGCTTTGGTTCCCTTCTCATCAAGGCCGTCATCCGCGTTCGCTGGCCTGACAACCAGACTGACTTGCGCCATCCTGATCTTATCCGGCGTCCACGGCGTGATCGCCCAAGCGCTGTTGGAGACAAAATCTCCCTGCGTGAAGGTCGGGAAGCCCGAAGCTGAGGACGCATCTTGATCATCCACGATTCCGTCTGGAAAGAGGGGATTGGGCGCCGCCTGATTGCACCCGTCACAGGCGTAGGCAATCTGCAAGTCTTCCACCCCATCGACGAGCGGCACGTTATTTCGTACCAGACAGGGCGTATTGCTCCCGCACGTGGCCGGCGTATTCGCCACGACTTGATAGTGCACGCACTGCATCAAATACACGGGCGTACCGATCGGAAATTGTCCATCGACATAGTTCCCAGTTCCGAATCCGATCGAGGTCGCAGTGATGGTTATCACAGTTTTTGACAGCGCCCCCCCGATCGAAATCGTGGACCCGATGGCAAGCCCCTGCGCAGTCATCTCAGCAATGGCGGCTCCCGAAAGGCTGATTGTATTGTCATACGTTTTATTATTCGGAGTTCCACCCACCGCAGTCGTCAGAGTCCACCCCGTGGTGTTCATCACTGGAAGCACCATCGCCACCGCATCCGGCCCGGCATCAGCTCCCGCCGGCGCTTGGTCTTGCGGAAGCAGTCCGACCGGCTTGACAATGACGCCGATGGTGGCATTGCAGGTCCCCACCGCAGCCGTGGCAGGATCGGTGGCATTGTAGTTGTACCCGGCAAGTTTGATATCCCGACTGAGCAAGTCGATTGCCAATCGGACATTCTGCTGGGTATCTGCCACCTGCGTATTGACGACGTTCGCGCGATTCGATGTGACGACGGTGGTCATCGTCGCCGCCACGATCACCACCGTGATCAGAACGGCCGCCATCAGCTCCACGAGGGTGAATCCCTGCTGGCTCTTTACGAATCGGTGCATAGTCATGCTCCAGGCGCCGCCTATTCAGGCGCCACTATAGTCGTCAACACCGCGGTCTTGGTCCGGGCCGTGCTCACGTCAGTCTTCTGGGTTTGCCAGGTCACCGTAATCGTCACGAGAAACCGATTCATCGTGACCGGAGTGGTCGTGGGATCTGGATCGAGCCGAGCCACCGCCACCGCAGCGTTCGCGCCGGTAAGACCTGAGCTTGCAACCAATGTTTGCCATTGCGTGCAATCACCCAGCGCCATTCGCTGCGTACTCACATTCTGTGGGCAAGCCGCACCCGTGGCGGTGTTGTGATACTCCAGGACACGTTGCCGGTTACTTTGAATGCGTTCTGCCATATCGGCGGCGATATTCGTCACGCGCGTCATGTCATTGGCATCGACATTTTTCCCCAGGGATATTCCCGATAACCCTGCTAGCCCCAACAATCCGATCGAGAGCACACCCGCCGCGACCATCGCTTCCAACAGGGTAAAGCCCCGTTGCAGCGTCGTGACCTGACCTGACAATCTCTGTGGACGTGGGGTTCGTTTCATTGGGCTTCTAGGGACACGTCATTTTCGCGCACCAATTGACTTTGCCGGCCGGAGTGACGATCAGGGAATAGGTCGTCCCCTGTTGGGACACTAGCGTCAGGGTTTCATTCGCGCCTGATCCGCTCAGCCCTTGCTGGGTGAACTGGATCGTCGGCCCACCCGTAAATGCGATGATAGACTGAGGAAGAAGGATCGGCGCTAACGCACCCCCGAAATCGACGTTCACCTGGCCCGATACCAGCGCGAGAGTCGCAGTAACGGTCAGACCCCGATTCTTCGCCGCCATGCGAGCCAGGTTGAGATTGCCGGCCAATTCCGTCGTGGCCTGCTTCAATTGATAGCGTGCATTCCATTGAAGGTAGTTTGGGACGGCCACCATTGCTAGAATGCCGACAATCGCGACAGCGATCATCACCTCAATCAGGGTGAAACCCCTCTGGCCGAAGACAGCAGAGGTCCGTTGGTGGTGGCGATAGACACACATGGCAACAGGGAGATGAGCAAATACCATGCCGATGATTTCCCTCTCAAATAGTTACCTAAGGCATTGATATGACGAGTTCATTCATCACGAACGGCGTACAATTCCGAGCGTTCACGGATCACACAGATGACAAATTTTGTCGGATTTCTGGCAGTCTCTACTCAGACGACAGGCCACCATGAGGTCATGGAGGGGCCGCGATCGGACCGCGAGCAGACGTTGTGACGCTGGCACCGGCGGGGTCGCCGGGCTGGAGGTGAGTCGCGAGTCAGGCACGCTTTCTATGGGTCCCCCCACAGCGAACCCATCACGCACGAACCGGCTTTAACGGCGAGAGGAGCTTCGCCGTTGGAAGTACCGCATGTCTGAGCTGGGGGCAACTATTTGATCGCGACGGCTCGCACTTGCTGATAGGTGGTAAGGCCCTGAGTGACTTTCTCAATGCCATCTTGCAGCAACGTTTTCATACCTTCATTCTTCGCAAGCGCCAACAGTTCCCCGGTTCGAGCCCTCGCTTGAATGAGTCCTTTCATGCGCTCGGAGACCACCATCAGCTCATGGATGGGCACTCGGCCGCGGTAGCCTGTCTGATTGCAGACTTCGCATCCTCGTCCGCGAAAGAGCGTGAAGACGGAATGGTAATCGAGTCCCCTGCGCGACCAATCCAACGCCCCATAAGCCTGAACCAGTTCGTCGAATTCCTCCTGCCCGGGGTGGTACGGCTCACGACAATTCTGGCAGATACGCTTGCATAACCGCATGGCCAGCACGCCCAACATGGCATCCGAAAAGTTGAAGGGGTCGCACCCCAGATCAAGCAATCGGACGACGGTTTCCACCGCACTATTTGTATGGATCGTACTGAAGACCAAGTGCCCGGTGAGAGACGCTTCAATGGCGATGTCCGCCGTTTCCTTGTCACGCATTTCCCCGATCATGATCACATCTGGATCCGCCCGCAAGAAGGCCCGCATGGTGGCGGCGAAGGTGAGGCCGATTTTGGAATGAACTTGAACCTGTCGCAACCCATCCTGTGTGATCTCGATGGGATCTTCCGCCGTCCAGATTTTTCGCTCATCGGTGTTGATCGATGCCAGAATGGCGTGCAACGTCGTGGTCTTGCCGGACCCTGTCGGACCCGCGCAGAGCACAATGCCGTGCGGCTTCTGAGCCAGCTGCCCCACGAGACGGCGAGTCTCAGAACTGAATTCCAATTCCTCCAGGCGGCGAGGACCATTCGTGGTCAACAATCGGATCACCACGTCTTCATTGAAGCCGGCCGTGGGGAGCGTGGCGACACGCAATTCGACTTCTTGGCCCGTGCTGAGCTTGAAACGAATCTTTCCATCCTGCGGCTTGCGCCGCTCGGCAATGTCCAAGCTGGCCATAATCTTCACCCGCGAGACGATCGCTCGGCGATAGGCTGCCGGAATTTTCATATAGGTGAAACATGTTCCGTCGACGCGGAAACGGACTGAGGTTTCTTTTCGGTCGGCATAGGGCTCGATATGGATATCCGAGGCTCCTTGCCGATAGGCCTCTGTAATAATCTGGTTGGCGAGACGGACGATGGCCGAATCGTTTTCGGTGATCGCCGCGATCGTGGCATTTTGCTGTTCTTCCAATTGCGCTTCACTCACCAACTCGCCGAGAATATCCGTGATCGCCTCGTCTGACTCTCGACCAAGAACGGCGCTCAAACACTGCTCGATATCGCGGCGAAGCCCCACGCGATAGGAAAGCGTCTGCCCCGGAAACGCCCGACGCACATCGAGTAGTTTGTCAGGATTGTGCGGATCATCGATCAGGACTTCGATCTCATTGCCCTGCCGCCTGAGGGGAACCCAATGATTCATGCGGAGATAATCCAGGCTCAGATCTTTCAAAAGTTCCCGCTCCATGACGGTTCGCTCGTCGTACGCGAGAAACGGACAGCGATAGAAGTCCGCCAGGGCCATCCCAATGGCCGGCTTGGGGATCCGATATCGATCCATGAGCACGGTGGCTACATCAACCCGCTTTCGCCGAGCTTCCGCCGTGGCCAGCGCCAGTTCTTCCTGCCGAAGAAAGGCTTGTTCGACGAGCCGATGGTAGGGGCCGACTGCACGCGCTTGAGCGGCTGCCGCGACTCCTTGTACAGGTTCTCTGACCGGTAACGCAGAGACGGTTGCGGAAATCATGGAATTGGTTCCTTTCTGAAAGTCGTCGCTACGACTTGATGGTCTTTTATGGTACGTGCTCAACATGATGGGAAAAGCAATCGTTGAAATCGAGGGCTTACCTCGTCAAATTTTAGCCTGCCAGCTTCCTGGCGCCACAAACACGACGGGTAGGCCCTGCATGAGTCCTTCGCGAAGATCATGGTTGTACCAAACCTCCAGCACGCCCGACCCATTCGTCCCGTCAACCATGCTCCCTTGGGCCACCACCCCACCGTAAACCTTGAGGTGACCTGCATACCGCATGTCACCCGCGACATATAGGACACCCTGCAGATGAATACCGGACAGCTGAACGGGAACCCTGGTCCCAAGGGACTGCTGCCCTTCCGGCGGCGGACTCAGCGCCGGCACCGGCTTCCCAGGTTGTCCTGCTTTCCAAAACACATGTGCGTTTACAATGAAGATGCCCTCGGCGTACTCTTGATCGAGGACGATCGTTCCCATGTTATCCAGCCGTGGTGGCAGGCCATCGAGGGTATCGACGAAGATCAAGCCGCGATGATCCCCGAGGCCTGTTGACGCAAACACCTCCGCAGGCGGACGTCCCAACCCTGGTTGAATCAGGCCGCCTGGATACAGCAATCCTTCCCGATCCATGCCGTAATACCGCCCGAATTGCTTCGACATTCGCTTCAATGTGTCATAGTCCCACTGATCCACCTTGATGCCGGGTACCGGCTCTTGGTGAGCATGCACGTTCAATGGAATCCCGGACCACGCCCCTGCGGGAAGCTGCGCGAAGAAAGCCTCGCCACCGAGCCGGATATCGAGCCATCGATCCTCACGATGCGTCATCTCGCCATAGGTCTGCCCCGTCACCGATGCCAAGCCGCTCTTCGTCGGCACCTCATCCGGCCGAGGGAAATGCGCCTGGCCGCGCACCATCATGTCGCCCCAATGGGCAACCACGGAGCCGGAGCGGGATTGAATAGACTCGCTTCCGAGTGTGCCGCTCTGAAGCGGCGCATGTAGAGCCGGAATGGCATAGGCCCCGAATTCCACCGACAATGTCTTTGTCACGCGAGAGGCACGACCAGCTCCCGCCGTCACTTCTACCGTGCAGAGCAATCCCGGCCGCGTCGCTCCATACACCCGCAACTTGAGAATTCTGGCGAGTCCTTTGAGCGACTTAAACCACCCCGTCTGAGGATCGTTCAGTAAGCGGTCGTGTTGAGGATTTGCCGCATCAAACACCACGTCGGGACGATTGCCGGTCCCTACAAACTGCGAACGGCCCTGCGTATCAAAGTATGACGCATCGCCCTGGGCATTCATCGCTCGTTTCGCCAGCCACGCCGGCTCGATTCCTTGCGGCATGAGAGCGGGGTCGTGAAACCATCCCATCGCCACATCGACAGCCGCCTCCGCGGCATGATGAGCCAGCCGCTCCTCTTGCACTGCACTGGCACCGACAATCTCCTGTCCCGCTAGCTGCATGGAAGTCATGCCCAACAGTGTCAGCAGAAACACCACCATCAGCACAGCCAGCAATGCCATTCCCCGCTCATCTTGTCGCACCGTCACTCCTGAATGCCCCACGTGCTTGTTCATCATTGTGCTCCCTTTGCCAATTAAGTCCGTATCGCAATATCCCGCATGAGCCTCGATCTCTCCTGACCAACCCAAATCGTCACACGGACACGCACCACTTCACGTGAGTCAGTCGTCACGCGTCCTTCCTTATTCAGATAGTGCAGCTGAAAGCTTCCCACGTCGGCCAACAGCGTACTCGCGCCGCCGTCCACCTCACGCATC
>JACQHN010000130.1 GCA_016199015.1 Nitrospira defluvii | reverse complement strand
TCGTACAACCCCGGCTACCAGAGTATTCTGAAAGATCTTAAACAGAGCACCAAACAGCGGTTTATGGCGATTGAGTTCGACTACCCGCTTCCGGACATCGAGAGCCGGGTCGTGGCTCATGAAGCCGGGGTGAGCGCCGAGATTGCACAGCGGCTCGTCAAGATCGCCGAGAAGGTCAGAAATCTCAAGAATCATGGGCTGGAAGAGGGCGTGAGTACCAGATTGTTGATCTATGCAGCCACATTGATCAAGCAAGGTGTCCCAGCCGATCGAGCCTGTGAGGTCGCCATTGCCCGTCCGATTACCGACGATCCGGACATGCTGCGCAGCATCATCGAAGTCGTGAAGGCGATCTTCTAAGCAGGCCGTCCGGTTCGTGACAGGCTTCCAATTCTATGTGGGAGAGCCAGAGGGCGACAGAGGGGCAGATCGTTCGCGCCATGCCCGAGGGAGTCGCGATCTCGGTGCATGTCCAACCTCGTGCCTCCCGTACCGAATCTGCAGGCATCCATGGTCAGGCCCTCAAGATTCGCGTGGCGGCTCCGCCGGCCGACGGAGCGGCCAACGACGAATTATGCCGATTTCTCGCCCGTCACTGTGAGGTGCCGCTCAGTGCCATACAGATCCTGAGTGGAGCGGGTAGCAGGCAGAAACGTGTGTTGGTGAAGGGGCGGTCTGTCGAACAGGTGCGTGCGCGATTTCAGCTCGAAGCAGAAGGCGATCGATGATGAGGTCATCCTTGAATGACTCGCCGCCTGCAGGAGCAAGGGCACGGGGTGGCAGAATGGCAATGAGCGCGTGGGCGGATTCAACGGTTCGAAATCTCCTCCACCTGAGGCCTGGCAAAGGGGCGCAGGCGTGAAACCCTCTTCAGCATATGTTCCCCTGATCCTCCTCATGGTGAGCAGCCTTATGGCTTGTGCAGGGCCTGAGCCCATTTTAAAGTCCAATCTCCAGCTGCAACTGTACGGCAAGGATACGGCTGAGCGTGAAGCGGCCGTGTGTGGGCTGAAGGCCGAGCGCGCCGGCCTGTATCATGGGACCAATCGAAGCGGGAATGCCGGCGCCGGCATTGCGTTAGGCGTTGTGGGCGGGGCGGCGGTGGGGGCATCTACTGGCTTGATCGGCGGCCCGACGGGTATCGCCATCGGGGCGGTGGCGGGAGGAGCGTTGGGTGGTGTGCTGGGTCTGCTTGCCGGCACGTATAAGCCACTGGAGCCGCAGCAGGAGTATGCGGCCTTCGTCGAACGTTGCCTCAAGGAAAAGGGGTACGAGACAGCCGGCTGGCAATGACTGAGCGCTTGCGTCACTGGAGAGTGCAGCGGCTGGACTGATCAAAACGTAAAACAGCCCGAGTAATTGGCCAGCAGACATTGAACGCGTATTGAGATTCGCTCCAACCGGTCCAGTTTTTGCGGCGTCGGCACTGAGATGTCGACCGCCCGCAGCCATTCCGCATCCTTCCTCAATTTATAGAGCGACCATCGCGAGGTGCCCGGGATCAACGTGTCGTCATGCGATGCCTGGTCGACAATGTTGCGGAATGATGCCACCTCATCGGCAAACTCTACACGATCGGCATGAAATCTGTAGGGCGCCTTGTCCTGATCGATCAGAGCGATGAAGCGCCGGAGCCATTCAACCGTGGCGGCCATGCGTTCGTAATGCAAGGTGCCGGCTGCGTCCCGTGGCGTGTGGTAATGCGGGGTGCGTCCGGCGGAGAGAAAGAGAAACGGCACTGCGTGGTTGCGAAAGACATCATAGTCGCTGAAGGGTTCATGGCCGTGATCGGGAATTTCTTCGACGAGATGAATTCCCACTGGGAAGATCGTGAGGGGTGGCGCGACAGCTTCCTTGAGTCGCCGGTAGAGCTCAGGACTTTTCTCCGCGCCGGTGGCAAAAAGCGCATCTTTCAGCGGCGCCCATTGCACGCCACCCATGAGGTCCATGATGACCACGGACTGAACATTGTCCGCACGGCCGATTTCTGCCGGCAGGTGATGAAAGAAAAACTGCGATCCCATCTCAGTTGTCCCGAAGTAAGGGGGTTCCTCACTGTTGAAGGCCACAACAATGATCCCATGATGGGAGGGGCTCGCCATGTGCCTCGCTGTTTCAATGAGGATTGCGATTGAGGATGCGTTGTCGTCAGCGCCGAGGAAGGGGTAGCCAAGATGGTCATAATGCGCGCCGATCACAATCCATCGTGCGGAGCCAGTGCCGGCAGTCGGCGGTATGAAGCCGATGAGGTTGTCGCCGATCGGGGGCGAAATCACCTGTCGGTAACCGCCAAGAGAAGGTAGAGGCTGGAGTCCGACCGCTCGAAATCGGTCTTCAATATACTGGGCGGCCTGACGGTTGCCTGGTGAGCCAGGCTGGCGGCCAGTGAGCTCAGGACTAGCCAAGAAGGACACATGGTCCTGCAATCGTTGGCCAGAGACCGTCGTGATCGGTAACATCCTCGGGTCGATTGCCTCCATCGTGCTCAGGCAGCCGGTAGAGGTCAGGCAGAGCAGGGCGGACAGGGCTGAGAGGATCAGGGAGAAAAGACGGTTTCGATCCGGCCGAGTATGGGAGTTCACGGTTGTGAGGCGGAGTCTGAGGCGGTCGGTGGATTGGCTTCTTGCGGCGCCATCGGCAGCGCCTTGTGCCGGAGCGCCCGGCCTTTCTCCGGTGTCGGATCGGTGATGAGGCCATAACATTGACGGCCTTCGTGGTCTTCAGGCAGATACTCGGTGATGGGCATGCCGTCTTCCCGGACGAAGAGCAGGCAATGGCAATATTTATAGATTTGCATCTCGTCGCAGGCGCACATCCAGCGTCGCAACTTGGCTTCGGCCTGTTTGTCGGGGTAAAAGTTGCACGGGCACAAGGGTTTGCCCAACTCGTCGACGTGAGCGGCGAGGCCTAACACGACCGCATTGGTGACGGCCGGATTCGGGTGCATGGCTGTCCCGCTCTTCTCGGCGAAGCCCTTTACATATTTCCACATTTTGTCGAGGCTTTCTTTGCTCGGTTCAGCCATCCCGTCCCCCGCGTTCCAACTGCACAGTGATTAATCGCACCTGCCAAGACCGCATGGTCGCGAGGACACAGTTTACAAGCGAAATTGTGTCCTTTACAATCCACAACTTCCGCCCAAAAGGACTATTGGCCTATGACTTCGGGGCGCTCACAGCAACAACTTCGCGACCAGTTGTCTGTCCAGCTCGGACAGGATTCGGCCATAGCTGTGGTCAATGCCATCATCGAAACGGTGACCAGACAGGATGCTGTGGACGGTGTGCTGGTATTGCTGGACGAACTCACAGCGCAGGCGCCGAAAGCCGCCAAGACTGCTATTGATGCTTTGGCCGAGATGCAACGCCGCGGGGTGCTGGCGGATGTCATTCCCTGGCTCGATCTCGGGGTGGCCATCGCGGCGGACTCCGGCGCATCAGCCTTGAGATTTTTCAAGGAGAGCCCGCTGCTGCTTGGCCTCCTTGATTCCTCGAAGCGGAAGGTGGTGCTGGAAACCGGGTTGGAATTGGCTGATCGCAACGCAAATGTAGCGGTGGAATTCATCCGGATTGCACCGGAGGCAGTCGGAGTCTTGCCTTCGGCCGACTGGTCCACCTGGATGGAGCTGGCGTGCGAGTTGGCGGAAACCGATTTTGCCTTGGCGGTTGAATACATCCGGCAGATCCCCTCGATTGCGCGCGTCCTTTCGCTTGAGGGCATCCGCTCCTGGGTACAGTTCGGGACGAAATTGATTGTCGAGAATAGTCTCGGTAAACCGGATTACCTGGGCGCGTTGGAGTTCTTTCGAACGAGCCCGGCCATTTTGGATGATATTCCCGAGCGGGCTCAGCGGAACGACGTGATTCGGTTAGGCGCGCAAATGGCGGAGCGATCTCCGGAAGCCGGTATTGCGGTCCTGTCGGAGGCCCCCACGATTTTGCGGCGACTCCCCACCGAAAATTGGCGGACGCAGGCGCTTCAGTATGGTCTGCTGGTCGCAGAGCGTGATGCCGAGACGGCGCTGGTCTATATCCGGCGATGCCCTGAATTGGTCGCATTGATCGGAGCCGGCGAGGGGGCGCAGGAGAAGTTCCAGGCCTGGTTTGCCTCCGGCATGGAGGTGCTGGAGTATAGTCTGGATGGGGGCAGGGCCTACTTTGCCATGGAGACAGGGAAGGCCTTGGGCGCAGTGTCTCACGCCCTAAGCGGCGTGCCATTGCGGCAGATTGCCAGGCGCATCAAGCTGTTTGCGCAAGCGCTGTGCGGCCGCGATCTGCGTATTTACGATCTGCCGGATTCTCTCGAGTCGGGCCAGCCGATGGCTCGCGCGACGGTGAGTGAGGATGGGCGGAGCATCGGATTGCCCTCGATCGTCAGACGTTATCCGACGTTCGACGAAAATGTGCGTTTGTATATGGTGATGGCGACGCACGAGGCCGGACATCTGGAGTTCGGCACGTTTGACCTGTCCATCGCTCGATTGCAGGACCTGGTCGAGGATCTCGGACGGCGGTACGGACACCCTGCTTCGAAAGAGGCTCGTACGTTGGGCGATGTGTTCGCGCGATACCCCCAGCCGGGACTGATTCGCGATCTCTGGGCCTTGATCGAGGATGCCCGGGTCGAGTACTTGTTACGCGCTGAATATCCTGGCCTGAGCCGCGATTTGGC
Source organism: Nitrospira defluvii (assembly GCA_016199015.1). Classification (GTDB taxonomy): domain Bacteria; phylum Nitrospirota; class Nitrospiria; order Nitrospirales; family Nitrospiraceae; genus Nitrospira_A; species Nitrospira_A defluvii_B. The sequence continues at coordinate 2,588 of JACQHN010000130.1, read as the reverse complement.
AGCGATGGCCAAAGATGCCGTCAACATTCGAACTCTTGCCCATGGAATGACGGTGCGCGAATTGGTCGTCGATCAGCTCTTGCTGTTCTCAACCGCCGAGGCCGGATCTGTCACGATTCCCGCTGTCGTCAAGGGCGAGGTCGATCAGCTCTGGGCGCTCTGTCAGACGATCTTCCATCCGTCGGCGACTGCCGAGGGGGCCGTGCGGTTGGCCGACCGCCTCTATGTGCAAATGGATGAGCTACTCGCCATCAGGCGGGAAACTGTCCCGGCTCAGGATGAGTCGGACGCTCCGGAGCAATCGATCCCTGCGCCGAAATCTTCGGAGGATCTCTCGGACACCTACCGTCCGATGGACAACTGGGACTACCGCGGGGCGATGGACCCCAATTTGGTGCGGGACCGTACCGAATCCTCTCCTGAACAGACATCGGCCTCTGGTCAAGGCGATAGCGAAGGTGGCGCCGGTCTGGTCGGTGAGTCCGGAGGGTCGTCCGGAGCCGGGACGGCTCGTTCGCAACAGACCTCCCAGGATGTGCTGGTTCCCGGTCGTCGTCAGCCGTCGCTCGTTGAGGAGGTTCTGGCAGTTGAAGGCGAGGGGCTACGGCCTGAGGGCGAAAAAATCGGAGCCGTGAAGGCCGTTCGCTACCACGAATGGGATGCCGCCATTCAGGATTATCGGATGAACTGGTGCCGCGTGGTCGAACGCGAGGCCCTTGAGGGATCGTCTGATTTTGTGGAGGCCACCTTGGCGGCGCAGGGGGGAACAGTGAGGCTGCTGCGGCGCTATTTTGAAAGCCTTCGCCCTCCCGGGCTCCGGCGCCTTCCTGGTCAACTCGATGGGGAAGACTTGGATATGGATGCGGTCATCGGCCGGTTGGCCGATCTCGTGGCGGGTATCGAACCCTCGGAACGGATTTATGTGCGACGTGAAAAACGGGAACGAGATGTGGCCGCGGCGTTTTTGGTGGATCTCAGCGGGTCTACCAGCCGGCAGGTCGACCAAGGCCGGCGGATCATCGATGTCGAGAAACAGGGCTTGGTACTCCTGTGCGAAGCGCTCACGGCGATCGGAGATCAATTTGCCCTGTACGGCTATTCAGGGCAGGGACGACATCAGGTGGATTTCCTGGTCGTGAAGGCGTTCGACGAACTCGTGACCGGCCGCGCGGGGGCCAAGCTGGGCGGGATTGTGCCACTGCAGCAGAATCGCGACGGCGCGGCCATCCGGCATGCAACGAGTAAGCTCCTGGCCCGCCAGGCGAAGACGCGGATTCTGGTGATCATCAGCGACGGCCGTCCCTTGGATGACGGCTATAAAGAGGACTATTCGCTGGAAGATACGCGCATGGCCCTGCGGGAAGCGCGCGCCAGCGGGATTGAACCCGTCTGTATCACGATCGACAAGCAGGCAGACCCCTATCTGCGTCGGATGTATGGGGATGTGCGATATGTGGTGATTGATCGGGTGGAGGGGTTGCCGGAGAAGCTCCCGAGGATTTACCATCGGCTGACGGCCTGAATGGTCATGAACGAGACCTTCTCAGCATTGGAGCATACCCACGATGATTGAACAACCAACACGACCGACCGTGCCACCGTGGCTCTACAAACTGTTTACCGGCCATCAATATCCCTATGTTCGACGGCAGGCTAAGTTTGCGAATCGGGATTTCAGGCCGGGCGAGGAGCGGCCGGAGCCCACGCGGGACGAGATCGATGCCAAGTTTTGGGAAATTTATCCCCGTTGTACGGCTAAGATTCTGGAAGAGGTCAAAGCAGGCATGATCGTGGTATTCCACGAGTTGGGTGAATATCCCGCCGGTGGCTACCAGGGTTTAGTTGAGACGCCCGAAGATTTTCTCGCGGCGAACTATGGGAAAAAGAAAATCAAAGTGAATTTTTATGACGGTGATAATTTTGTCTGCACGATCAATTTCAAGGTCGGGGGATGGACGGGACATGACCACGCGTGAGGGTTGAGGCGTGACGCGTGAGGAGCGGAGGCTAGATCCGTCTCCAACGTGTCAGCATTCACTCTGCACGCCTGATGAGGAGTAGTTGAAATGGGGCGACCGAAAATTACGGTAGTGGGCGCGGGCAATGTCGGCGGGACTGTCGCGCAGCGGCTGGCTGAGAAAAATGCGTACGATGTCGTGCTGGTCGATATTGTGCCGGGGATCCCACAAGGGAAGGCGTTGGATATTACCCAGGCAGGGCCTGTCTGTGGCTACAGCACCCGCGTCGTCGGCACGAACGGGTATGACGAGACGGTGGGGTCATCCATCGCGGTCATTACGTCGGGCATGCCCAGGAAACCGGGGATGAGCCGGGATGAGCTCTTGGTGACGAATGCGAAAATCGTCCAGACGGTGGTGCGGGAATTGGTGGCTCGTTCGCCGAATGTCATCCTCATCCTGGTGACCAATCCGTTGGACGCGATGGTGCACGTGGCGCGGCAGGTCAGCGGTCTGCCGAAATCGCGGGTGCTCGGTATGGCGGGAGTGCTCGACACGGCACGGTTGCGGTCGTTTGTCGCGGAAGAGTTGAACGTGCCAGGGACGGACGTGCAGGCGATGGTCCTGGGC